>NZ_CAOLGM010000100.1:0-17509 GCF_948475835.1 uncultured Escherichia sp.
ATTTAAATGTTGTTACTTAAGTGTTACCGTTGATGCCGCGCAAATCTCACCTGCAATAAAGCGACTAAAAGTAAGGCATTAACAAGATGAAAAAAGTGACTGCCATGCTCTTCTCGATGGCCGTGGGGCTTAATGCCGTTTCGATGGCGGCAAAAGCGAAAGCGTCCGAGGAGCAGGAAACTGATGTACTGTTGATTGGCGGCGGCATTATGAGCGCCACGTTGGGGACCTATTTACGCGAGCTGGAGCCTGAATGGTCGATGACCATGGTGGAGCGCCTGGAGGGTGTCGCGCAGGAGAGTTCGAACGGCTGGAACAACGCCGGAACCGGGCATTCTGCACTGATGGAACTGAACTACACCCCGCAAAACGCCGATGGCAGCATCAGTATTGAAAAAGCAGTCGCCATTAACGAAGCATTTCAGATTTCCCGCCAGTTCTGGGCGCACCAGGTCGAGCGCGGCGTGCTGCGTACTCCGCGTTCATTTATCAATACCGTTCCGCATATGAGCTTTGTCTGGGGCGAGGATAACGTTAATTTCCTGCGCGCCCGTTACGCCGCGTTGCAACAAAGCTCGCTGTTTCGCGGTATGCGTTACTCTGAAGATCACGCGCAGATCAAAGAGTGGGCACCGTTAGTGATGGAAGGGCGCGATCCGCAACAGAAAGTAGCGGCAACACGCACAGAAATTGGCACTGATGTGAACTATGGCGAGATCACCCGCCAGTTAATTGCTTCCTTGCAGAAGAAATCTAACTTCTCGCTGCAACTCAGCAGCGAAGTCCGCGCCCTAAAGCGTAATGACGATAACACCTGGACCGTTACCGTTGCCGATCTGAAAAATGGCACTGCACAGAACATCCGCGCCAAATTTGTCTTTATCGGCGCGGGCGGTGCGGCGCTGAAGCTGTTACAGGAATCGGGGATTCCAGAAGCGAAAGACTACGCCGGTTTCCCGGTGGGCGGACAGTTCCTTGTTTCGGAAAACCCGGACGTGGTTAATCACCATCTGGCGAAGGTTTACGGTAAAGCATCCGTTGGCGCACCACCGATGTCGGTTCCGCATATCGATACCCGCGTTCTGGACGGTAAACGCGTAGTGCTGTTTGGGCCATTTGCCACCTTCTCAACCAAATTCCTCAAAAACGGTTCATTGTGGGATCTGATGAGTTCCACCACCACCTCTAACGTGATGCCGATGATGCACGTCGGGCTGGATAATTTCGATCTGGTGAAATATCTGGTGAGTCAGGTGATGTTGAGTGAAGAGGATCGTTTTGAAGCGTTGAAAGAGTACTATCCGCAGGCAAAAAAAGAGGACTGGCGTTTGTGGCAAGCGGGGCAGCGCGTGCAGATTATCAAGCGTGATGCCGAGAAAGGTGGCGTGCTGCGTCTGGGTACTGAAGTGGTCAGTGACCAGCAAGGGACCATTGCCGCGCTGCTGGGGGCATCGCCAGGGGCGTCAACCGCCGCGCCGATTATGTTGGATCTGCTGGAAAAAGTATTTGGCGATCGCGTTTCCAGCCCGCAATGGCAGGCTACGTTGAAAGCGATCGTTCCGTCTTATGGACGCAAGCTGAACGGTGATGTAGCGGCAACAGAACGCGAGTTGCAGTACACCAGCGAAGTGCTGGGGCTGAAATACGACAAGCCGCAGGCAGCAGATAGTACGCCAAAACCGCAGTTGAAACCGCAACCCGTTCAAAAAGAAGTGGCGGATATTGCGTTGTAATGATGTGCCACATCCGGCATGGTATGCCGGATGTGGCGTATGCTGATAAGACGCGCCAGCGTCGCATCAGGCACCGGCTCGGGCGTTAGATGTCGGATGCGGCGTGACCGCCTTATTCGGCCTACGGGGTGCCGCACTTCACAGCATTTTAGCGAACTACCGCGTTGTCAATTTTCTCTTCCGCCTTCCAGGCGCGGTACTTCACATCTACATTGTCTGGCGTATACACCACGATCGGCAGCTTGCTGTTGTAACGCAGCATTCCAGCATCGCCCAGATACGCGGTGACAAATTTCTTCTCTTTCTTGCCATCCGGGCAGGCCATCATCGTGGAAACCGGCGAGCTAACTTTATCAAAGACATAATAATCATAGCCCCAGCCTTCCAGCGTTTTGCTTTCCAGCTTCCCGCCGAGACGATGCAAATTGCAATCGACTTCCAGCGTCTGACCGATTAACAGTTCTACTTTCAGGGTAGATTCATCTTCTTGCGGGGTTAACTGAATCACCTGACGCTTCATCCCTTTTTCAGCTTGTGGATAAGGCGCGATTTTTTCCAGTGGCTGGACGCTTTCTGCCGCCCAGGCGGAAGTGGTAGCGAAAGCGGCAAACAATACTGCAGGTAGAATGGTCTTCATTTTTTTGCTTTCCTTCTTCATTTATAGGTTTTCACCGATGATGTCGCTGAAGGTTAACATATTCATCAGATTTATTAATTTGCTTTATGAATAACTTAAAGAACATTCAGACAATTTTACCTGCTCTTTTAGTGTTAAATTCTGATGAGGGAGCAAACCAGCAGAAATATCTCTGGTGAATTAATCGCTATATAAATATGTTTATAACCATTTGAAATGTGAGCAAAAGCCCGTTTTTGCCACGCTTCCCGCCACTCTTTTGATCCTGCTACAGGTTTTACCCCGATCGGGGTATGCATCTTTGACACATCCTTTAATATCTTAGCGGCTATAAAAATGGCTTATTAATTATGCGGTTTATTTGGTCGCTCTCAATTTTCAGAGCGCGTTAATGATGGAAGGTCAATGTGAAGATTGATGCATCCCGTCGGGGCATACTCACTGGTCGCTGGCGCAAAGCCAGTAACGGTATCCGTCCGCCCTGGTCCGGTGATGAATCTCATTTTCTGACCCATTGCACCCGTTGCGACGCCTGTATTAATGCTTGTGAAAACAACATTCTGCAACGCGGCGCGGGCGGCTATCCGAGCGTTAATTTCAAAAATAACGAGTGCAGCTTCTGTTACGCCTGCGCGCAGGCTTGCCCCGAATCGCTATTTTCTCCGCGCCACACCAGGGCCTGGGATTTGCAGTTCACCATTGGGGACGCGTGCCTGGCGTATCAGTCAGTTGAATGCCGCCGCTGTCAGGATAGCTGTGAGCCAATGGCAATTATCTTTCGCCCGACGCTCTCCGGAATCTACCAGCCGCAACTTAATAGCCAACTTTGCAACGGATGTGGAGCATGTGCAGCCAGCTGTCCGGTATCAGCCATAACTGCGGAGTATCTCCATGCACACTAACTGGCAAGTTTGCAGCCTGGTCGTGCAGGCCAAAAGCGAACGAATTTCAGACATCAGCACCCAACTGAACGCCTTTCCCGGCTGTGAAGTTGCTGTCAGCGACGCGCCGAGCGGTCAGTTGATTGTGGTGGTGGAAGCAGAAGACAGCGAAACGCTGATCCAAACCATTGAGTCAGTACGCAACGTAGAGGGCGTGCTGGCGGTGTCGCTGGTTTATCACCAGCAGGAAGAGCAAGGTGAGGAAACACCATGAAACTCAGTCGTCGTAGCTTTATGAAAGCTAACGCCGTTGCGGCCGCTGCGGCGGCTGCCGGTCTCAGCGTGCCGGGCGTTGCCCGCGCCGTTGTTGGTCAGCAGGAAGCCATTAAATGGGATAAAGCGCCGTGCCGTTTCTGCGGTACTGGTTGCGGCGTTCTGGTCGGAACGCAGCAGGGGCGTGTGGTGGCCTGTCAGGGCGACCCGGACGCACCGGTTAACCGTGGCCTGAACTGCATTAAGGGCTATTTCCTGCCCAAGATCATGTACGGTAAAGACCGTTTGACGCAGCCGCTGCTGCGTATGAAAAACGGTAAATATGACAAAGAAGGCGAATTTACCCCAATCACCTGGGATCAGGCCTTCGATGTGATGGAAGAGAAATTCAAAACCGCCCTGAAAGAAAAAGGACCGGAATCGATCGGTATGTTCGGTTCTGGTCAGTGGACTATCTGGGAAGGTTATGCCGCGTCCAAGCTGTTCAAAGCGGGCTTCCGTTCGAACAACATCGACCCGAACGCACGTCACTGTATGGCGTCGGCAGTAGTTGGCTTTATGCGTACCTTTGGTATGGATGAGCCGATGGGCTGCTATGACGACATCGAGCAGGCTGACGCGTTTGTGCTGTGGGGCGCTAACATGGCGGAGATGCACCCGATCCTCTGGTCACGCATCACTAACCGTCGTCTCTCTAACCAGAACGTCACCGTGGCGGTGCTTTCTACCTACCAGCATCGTAGCTTCGAGCTGGCGGATAACGGCATCATCTTTACGCCGCAATCTGACCTGGTGATCCTGAACTACATCGCCAACTATATCATTCAAAACAATGCGATAAATCAGGACTTCTTCAGCAAGCACGTTAACCTGCGCAAAGGGGCGACGGACATCGGCTACGGTTTACGTCCGACCCATCCGCTGGAAAAAGCAGCGAAGAATCCGGGTTCTGACGCCTCCGAACCGATGAGCTTTGAAGATTACAAAGCCTTCGTTGCTGAGTATACGCTGGAAAAAACCGCTGAAATGACCGGCGTGCCGAAAGACCAGTTAGAACAACTGGCGCAGCTGTATGCCGATCCGAACAAGAAAGTCATCTCCTACTGGACGATGGGCTTCAACCAGCATACCCGTGGTGTGTGGGCCAACAACCTGGTCTACAACCTGCACCTGCTGACCGGCAAAATTTCCCAGCCGGGTTGCGGTCCGTTCTCCCTGACCGGGCAGCCTTCTGCGTGTGGTACTGCGCGTGAAGTGGGCACCTTTGCTCACCGTCTGCCTGCGGACATGGTGGTGACTAACGAGAAACATCGTGATATCTGCGAGAAGAAGTGGAATATCCCGGGCGGCACCATTCCGGCAAAAATCGGTCTGCACGCGGTGGCACAAGACCGTGCGCTGAAAGACGGCAAGCTGAATGTTTACTGGACCATGTGTACCAACAACATGCAGGCCGGGCCGAACATCAATGAAGAGCGTATGCCGGGCTGGCGCGATCCGCGCAACTTCATCATCGTCTCCGATCCGTATCCGACAGTCAGTGCGCTGGCCGCCGACTTGATCCTGCCGACCGCAATGTGGGTAGAGAAAGAGGGCGCTTACGGTAACGCCGAACGCCGTACTCAGTTCTGGCGTCAGCAGGTACAGGCGCCAGGCGAAGCGAAATCGGATCTCTGGCAGTTAGTCCAGTTCTCCCGCCGCTTCAAAACTGAAGAAGTATGGCCGGAAGAGCTGCTGGCGAAGAAACCGGAACTGCGTGGCAAAACGCTGTACGAAGTTCTGTATGCCACCCCCGAAGTGAGCAAATTCCCGGTATCCGAACTGGCGGAAGATCAGCTGAACGATGAATCCCGCGAGCTGGGCTTCTATCTGCAAAAAGGGCTGTTCGAAGAGTACGCATGGTTTGGTCGCGGTCACGGTCACGATCTCGCGCCGTTCGATGACTACCACAAAGCGCGCGGTCTGCGCTGGCCGGTGGTGAACGGTAAAGAAACACAGTGGCGTTACAGCGAAGGTAACGACCCGTACGTGAAAGCGGGCGAAGGCTATAAGTTCTACGGTAAACCGGATGGCAAAGCGGTGATCTTCGCACTGCCGTTCGAACCGGCGGCGGAAGCACCGGATGAAGAGTACGACCTGTGGCTCTCTACCGGACGCGTTCTGGAGCACTGGCACACCGGCAGTATGACTCGCCGTGTGCCGGAACTGCACCGCGCCTTCCCGGAAGCGGTCTTGTTTATTCACCCGCTGGATGCGAAAGCGCGCGATCTGCGCCGTGGCGACAAAGTGAAAGTGGTTTCTCGCCGTGGCGAAGTGATCTCGATTGTTGAAACGCGCGGTCGTAACCGTCCGCCACAGGGCCTGGTGTACATGCCGTTCTTCGACGCCGCACAGCTGGTTAACAAACTGACGCTGGATGCGACCGATCCGCTCTCGAAAGAGACGGACTTCAAGAAGTGCGCAGTCAAACTGGAGAAGGTGTAAGCCATTATGTCCCGGTCAGCGAAACCTCAAAATGGTCGCCGCCGCTTTCTGCGCGATGTCGTTCGCACAGCAGGCGGGCTGGCTGCCGTGGGTGTGGCGCTGGGGTTACAACAGCAAACCGCACGCGCATCTGGCGTGCGGTTGCGCCCGCCCGGAGCCATAAACGAGAACGCCTTTGCCAGTGCCTGTGTGCGTTGCGGTCAGTGTGTTCAGGCTTGCCCTTACGACACCTTAAAACTGGCGACGCTGGCCTCTGGTCTGTCGGCGGGCACGCCATATTTTGTCGCACGGGATATTCCTTGCGAAATGTGTGAGGACATTCCGTGCGCCAAAGTGTGCCCAAGCGGTGCGCTGGATCGTGAGATTGAATCGATCGACGACGCGCGGATGGGGCTGGCGGTACTGGTGGACCAGGAAAACTGTCTCAACTTTCAGGGGCTGCGCTGCGATGTTTGTTATCGCGAATGCCCGAAAATTGATGAGGCCATCACCCTGGAGCTGGAGCGCAACACGCGTACCGGTAAGCACGCCCGCTTTCTGCCGACGGTTCACAGCGACGCCTGTACCGGTTGCGGTAAGTGCGAAAAAGTATGCGTGCTGGAACAACCGGCAATCAAGGTGTTACCGCTGTCACTGGCGAAAGGGGAGTTAGGTCACCATTACCGCTTCGGTTGGCTGGAGGGGAACAATGGCAAATCGTAAACGTGACGCCGGGCGCGAGGCGCTGGAGAAAAAAGGCTGGTGGCGCAGTCACCGTTGGCTGGTGTTACGTCGCCTTTGTCAGTTCTTCGTGCTGGGGATGTTTTTGAGCGGTCCATGGTTTGGTGTGTGGATCTTGCACGGCAACTACAGCAGTAGCCTGTTATTCGACACCGTTCCGCTGACCGATCCGCTGATGACGCTGCAAAGTCTTGCCAGTGGTCATCTGCCTGCCACGGTGGCGTTGACCGGTGCGGTGATTATCACCGTGCTCTACGCCCTGGCGGGAAAGCGATTATTTTGCAGCTGGGTCTGCCCGCTGAACCCGATTACCGACTTAGCGAACTGGTTACGCAGGCGCTTTGACCTCAATCAGTCTGCGACGATCCCTCGCCACATTCGCTACGTGCTGTTGGTGGTCATTCTGCTGGGATCGGCCTTAACTGGCACGCTCATCTGGGAATGGATCAACCCCGTATCTCTGATGGGGCGCAGCCTGGTAATGGGCTTCGGCAGCGGCGCGCTGCTTATTCTCGCGCTGTTTTTATTTGATCTACTGGTCGTTGAACACGGCTGGTGCGGGCACATTTGTCCGGTTGGCGCGCTGTATGGCGTGCTGGGTAGCAAAGGTGTGATTACCGTTGCGGCCACCGATCGGCAGAAATGTAACCGCTGTATGGATTGTTTTCATGTTTGCCCGGAACCGCATGTGCTACGTGCCCCGGTGCTGGATGAACAAAGCCCGGTGCAGGTCACCAGCCGCGATTGCATGACGTGCGGTCGCTGCGTGGATGTCTGTTCTGAGGATGTATTTACAATAACTACACGATGGAGTTCGGGAGCGAAATCATGAAAAGCCATGACCTGAAGAAAGCGCTGTGTCAATGGACGGCGATGCTGGCCCTGGTGGTAAGCGGCGCGGTTTGGGCGGCTAATGGCGTCGATTTTAGCCAGTCGCCGGAAGTATCCGGGACACAGGAAGGGGCCATTCGGATGCCAAAAGAGCAGGAACGGATGCCGCTGAACTATGTGAATCAGCCGCCAATGATCCCGCATAGCGTTGAAGGTTATCAGGTAACGACCAATACCAACCGCTGCTTGCAGTGCCACGGTGTCGAAAGTTATCGCACCACTGGCGCGCCGCGTATCAGTCCTACTCACTTTATGGACAGCGACGGCAAAGTGGGCGCGGAAGTGGCTCCGCGTCGTTATTTCTGTCTGCAATGTCACGTACCGCAGGCCGATACCGCGCCAATCGTGGGGAATACCTTTACCCCATCAAAAGGTTACGGGAAATAAGAGGTTATTATGGGAAATTCTGACCGTAAGCCTGGTCTGATTAAGCGCCTGTGGAAATGGTGGCGTACCCCCAGCCGTCTGGCGCTGGGGACGCTGCTGTTGATCGGTTTTGTTGGCGGCATCGTCTTCTGGGGTGGCTTTAACACCGGGATGGAAAAAGCCAATACCGAAGAGTTCTGCATTAGCTGCCACGAAATGCGCAACACGGTGTATCAGGAATACATGGATTCCGTGCACTACAACAACCGTAGCGGCGTCCGTGCGACCTGTCCGGATTGTCACGTTCCGCACGAGTTTGTGCCGAAGATGATACGCAAGCTCAAAGCAAGTAAAGAGCTGTATGGTAAAATTTTTGGCGTTATTGACACGCCGCAGAAATTTGAAGCTCATCGTCTGACGATGGCACAGAATGAGTGGCGGCGCATGAAGGACAATAACTCGCAGGAGTGCCGTAACTGTCACAACTTCGAGTATATGGATACAACCGCCCAGAAATCGGTTGCCGCGAAGATGCATGACCAGGCGGTGAAAGATGGGCAAACCTGTATTGATTGCCATAAAGGGATAGCGCACAAGCTGCCCGATATGCGTGAAGTCGAGCCAGGTTTTTAACAGGGTTATTGCGTGGGTATGCTTGAAGCCAGAGAGTTACTTTGTGAGCGGGATGAACGAACCTTATTTAGTGGCTTGTCATTTACGCTGAACGCAGGAGAGTGGGTACAAATCACCGGTAGCAACGGCGCGGGGAAGACAACGCTTCTCCGTTTGCTGACGGGGTTGTCTCGCCCTGACGCAGGCGAGGTTCTCTGGCAAGGGCAGCCCTTGCATCAGGTACGCGACAGCTACCATCAAAACCTGTTATGGATAGGCCATCAGCCGGGGATCAAAACCCGGCTGACGGCGTTAGAAAATCTGCACTTTTATCATCGCGATGGCGATACCGCACAATGTCTGGAAGCCCTGGCGCAGGCCGGGCTTGCCGGATTCGAAGATATTCCTGTAAATCAGCTCTCGGCCGGGCAACAACGCCGCGTCGCTTTAGCGCGTCTGTGGCTGACCCGTGCCACATTATGGATCCTCGACGAGCCTTTTACCGCGATTGACGTTAACGGCGTCGATCGTCTGACCCAGCGTATGGCGCAGCATACGGAGCAGGGGGGGATTGTGATTCTGACTACCCACCAGCCGCTCAACGTTGCTGAAAGTAAAATTCGCCGCATTTCACTGACGCAAACGAGGGCCGCATGATGTTCTGGCGCATTTTCCGTCTTGAGCTGCGCGTAGCGTTTCGCCATAGCGCCGAAATCGCCAACCCGCTGTGGTTCTTCCTGATTGTAATTACCCTTTTTCCGCTCAGTATCGGTCCGGAGCCGCAACTGCTGGCGCGTATTGCACCGGGCATTATCTGGGTTGCTGCGCTGCTTTCATCCTTGCTGGCGCTGGAACGACTGTTCCGTGACGATTTGCAGGACGGCAGTCTTGAACAATTGATGTTGTTGCCGTTACCCTTGCCCGCCGTTGTGCTGGCGAAGGTGATGGCGCACTGGATGGTAACCGGTCTGCCGTTACTCATCCTTTCGCCCCTGGTAGCAATGCTACTGGGAATGGATGTTTATGGCTGGCAAGTGATGGCGCTGACGCTGCTGCTGGGAACGCCTACGCTTGGCTTTCTCGGTGCACCGGGCGTGGCGCTGACAGTGGGACTTAAGCGCGGTGGGGTGCTGCTCAGCATACTGGTGTTACCGCTGACTATCCCATTACTCATCTTTGCCACCGCCGCGATGGACGCGGCTTCCATGCATTTGCCCGTTGACGGGTATCTGGCAATTTTAGGCGCGTTGCTGGCAGGCACCGCGACATTAAGTCCTTTTGCGACGGCGGCAGCGTTACGAATCAGCATTCAATAACGCTGGATTACTGATTTTTGTTCGAGTCTGGTATCGAAACTATGTGGAAAACACTGCATCAACTGGCGATCCCACCACGGCTGTATCAAATCTGTGGCTGGTTTATACCGTGGCTGGCAATTGCCAGTGTGGTCGTGCTTACCGTCGGCTGGATCTGGGGATTCGGCTTTGCTCCGGCTGATTATCAGCAGGGAAATAGCTACCGCATTATCTACCTGCATGTGCCTGCGGCGATCTGGTCGATGGGCATTTATGCATCAATGGCGGTGGCGGCTTTTATTGGCCTTGTCTGGCAGATGAAAATGGCCAACCTGGCGGTGGCGGCGATGGCCCCCATTGGTGCCGTGTTTACCTTTATTGCCCTGGTTACCGGCTCTGCATGGGGAAAACCGATGTGGGGCACCTGGTGGGTATGGGATGCACGTCTGACTTCTGAACTGGTGCTGCTGTTTTTGTATGTGGGTGTGATTGCCCTGTGGCACGCCTTCGACGACCGCCGTCTGGCGGGCCGTGCGGCAGGTATCCTGGTGCTGATTGGCGTGGTGAATCTGCCGATTATTCATTACTCCGTGGAGTGGTGGAACACCCTGCATCAGGGATCAACGCGGATGCAGCAAAGTATCGATCCGGCGATGCGTTCGCCGCTGCGCTGGTCGATTTTTGGCTTCCTGCTGCTGTCTGCCACGCTGACGCTGATGCGGATGCGTAATTTGATTTTGCTGATGGAAAAACGCCGTCCGTGGGTGAGTGAACTGATACTGAAAAGAGGCCGTAAATGACCCCTGCATTTGCTTCCTGGAATGAATTTTTCGCAATGGGCGGTTACGCCTTTTTTGTCTGGCTGGCGGTGGTGATGACCGTTATTCCGCTGGTGGTTTTGGTCGTGCACTCGGTGATGCAGCATCGCGCAATTCTGCGTGGTGTGGCGCAACAGCGGGCGCGTGAGGCGCGTTTACGTGCTGCGCAACAGCAGGAGGCTGCATGAATATTCGCCGTAAAAACCGCTTGTGGATTGCCTGTGCCGTGTTGGCAGGGCTGGCGCTGACTATCGGTCTGGTGCTATATGCGCTGCGCTCGAATATCGATCTCTTTTATACGCCGGGGGAAATTCTCTACGGCAAGCGTGAAACTCAGCAAATGCCGGAAGTCGGGCAGCGTCTGCGCGTCGGCGGGATGGTGATGCCGGGTAGCGTGCAGCGCGATCCCAATTCGCTAAAAGTAACTTTCACCATTTACGACGCTGAAGGTTCAGTAGATGTCTCTTACGAAGGCATTTTGCCGGATCTGTTCCGTGAAGGGCAGGGCGTTGTGGTGCAGGGCGAACTGGAAAAAGGCAATCATATCCTCGCAAAAGAAGTGCTGGCGAAACACGACGAAAACTACACGCCGCCAGAAGTTGAGAAAGCGATGGAAGCCAATCACCGTCGCCCGGCGAGTGTTTATAAGGACCCAGCATCATGATGCCGGAAATTGGTAACGGGCTGCTGTGTCTGGCGCTAGGAATTGCGCTGCTGCTGTCCGTGTATCCGCTATGGGGCGTAGCGCGCGGAGATGCGCGCATGATGGCGTCTTCCCGCTTGTTTGCCTGGCTGCTGTTTATGTCTGTGGCTGGCGCATTTCTGGTACTGGTCAATGCCTTCGTGGTCAACGACTTCACCGTCACCTATGTTGCCAGCAACTCCAATACCCAGCTTCCGGTGTGGTATCGCGTGGCGGCTACCTGGGGCGCGCATGAAGGCTCGCTCCTGCTGTGGGTGCTGCTGATGAGCGGCTGGACCTTTGCGGTAGCGATTTTTAGTCAGCGTATTCCGCTGGATATTGTGGCCCGCGTACTGGCGATAATGGGGATGGTCAGCGTCGGCTTTTTGCTGTTCATTCTCTTTACCTCTAACCCGTTCTCACGCACGTTGCCGAACTTCCCGATTGAAGGGCGCGATCTTAACCCGCTGTTACAGGATCCGGGGCTGATCTTCCATCCGCCTCTGCTCTATATGGGGTACGTGGGGTTCTCGGTGGCGTTTGCTTTTGCCATTGCTTCTTTGTTGAGCGGGCGTCTGGACAGCACTTATGCGCGTTTTACTCGTCCGTGGACGCTGGCGGCGTGGATCTTCTTGACGCTCGGCATTGTGCTCGGTTCCGCATGGGCCTATTACGAACTCGGCTGGGGCGGCTGGTGGTTCTGGGATCCGGTAGAAAACGCCTCGTTTATGCCGTGGCTGGTGGGGACTGCGCTGATGCACTCACTGGCGGTCACTGAACAACGCGCCAGCTTCAAAGCGTGGACATTACTGCTGGCAATCAGTGCCTTCTCGTTGTGTCTGCTGGGGACTTTCCTGGTGCGTTCCGGCGTGCTGGTATCGGTACACGCGTTTGCCTCTGATCCGGCACGCGGTATGTTTATCCTCGCCTTTATGGTACTGGTGATTGGTGGTTCGCTGCTGCTGTTTGCCGCGCGTGGACACAAAGTTCGCTCACGCGTAAACAATGCGCTGTGGTCGCGGGAATCTCTGCTGTTAGCGAACAACGTTTTGCTGGTCGCCGCGATGCTGGTGGTATTACTGGGGACGCTGCTGCCGCTGGTGCACAAGCAACTGGGACTGGGCAGTATTTCGATTGGCGAACCGTTCTTCAACACCATGTTTACCTGGCTGATGGTGCCGTTTGCGCTGCTGCTTGGTGTCGGTCCTCTGGTGCGCTGGGGGCGCGATCGCCCACGTAAAATCCGCAATTTATTGATTATCGCCTTCATCTCAACGCTGGTGCTGTCGCTGCTGCTGCCGTGGCTGTTCGAAAGCAAAGTTGTGGCGATGACGGTGCTCGGCCTGGCAATGGCCTGCTGGATTGCTGTGCTGGCAATTGCGGAAGCTGCGCTGCGTATTTCACGTGGCACGAAAACCACCTTCAGTTATTGGGGAATGGTGGCGGCTCACCTTGGGCTGGCAGTGACAATTGTTGGCATTGCTTTTAGCCAGAACTATAGCGTTGAGCGTGATGTGCGCATGAAGTCCGGCGATAGCGTCGATATTCATGAATATCGCTTCACCTTCCGTGATGTCAAAGAGGTGACTGGCCCGAACTGGCGTGGCGGTGTGGCGACTATCGGCGTAACGCGCGATGGCAAGCCGGAAACGGTGCTGTATGCGGAAAAACGTTATTACAACACTGCCGGGTCGATAATGACCGAAGCGGCAATTGACGGCGGCATCACGCGTGACCTGTACGCCGCGCTCGGTGAAGAGCTGGAAAACGGCGCGTGGGCCGTGCGTCTTTACTACAAACCATTTGTTCGCTGGATTTGGGCGGGCGGGCTGATGATGGCGTTGGGCGGACTGCTGTGTCTGTTTGATCCTCGCTATCGTAAGCGCGTGAGTCCGCAAAAAACTGCGCCGGAGGCCGTATGAAGCGCAAAGTATTGTTAATTCCGTTGATTATCTTCCTGGCGATTGCCGCGGCGCTGCTGTGGCAGCTGGCGCGTAATGCCGAAGGGGATGATCCGACCAATCTGGAATCGGCGCTCATTGGCAAGCCTGTGCCGAAGTTTCGTCTCGAATCACTGGACAATCCGGGGCAGTTTTATCAGGCGGATGTGCTGACTCAGGGCAAACCAGTGCTGCTTAACGTCTGGGCGACCTGGTGTCCGACCTGCCGTGCGGAACATCAATATCTGAATCAGCTTTCAGCGCAGGGCATTCGCGTGGTCGGCATGAACTATAAAGACGATCGCCAGAAGGCAATCAGCTGGCTGAAAGAGCTGGGCAATCCTTACGCGCTAAGCCTGTTTGATGGCGACGGCATGTTAGGGCTGGATCTCGGTGTCTATGGCGCGCCAGAAACCTTCCTTATTGACGGCAACGGTATCATTCGCTATCGCCATGCGGGCGATCTCAATCCTCGCGTCTGGGAAGAAGAGATCAAGCCGCTGTGGGAGAAATACAGTAAGGAGGCCGCACAATGAGGTTTTTATTGGGCGTGCTGATGCTGATGATCTCCGGCTCAGCACTGGCGACCATCGACGTGTTGCAGTTTAAAGATGAAGCACAGGAACAACAGTTCCGTCAGCTCACTGAAGAACTGCGCTGCCCGAAATGCCAGAACAACAGCATTGCCGATTCCAACTCGATGATTGCCACCGACCTGCGTCAGAAAGTGTATGAACTGATGCAGGAAGGTAAAAGTAAAAAAGAGATTGTCGATTATATGGTGGCGCGTTACGGCAACTTCGTCACTTACGATCCGCCGTTAACGCCGCTGACCGTGCTGCTGTGGGTGCTTCCGGTAGTGGCTATTGGCATTGGCGGTTGGGTCATATACGCCCGCTCGCGGCGTCGGGTACGCGTAGTGCCGGAAGCGTTTCCTGAACAAAGCGTGCAGGAAGGTAAGCGTGCCGGATATATTGTTTATCTGCCGGGTATTGTGGTGGCGTTAATTGTGGCTGGCGTCAGCTACTACCAGACTGGCAATTATCAGCAGGTGAAAATCTGGCAGCAGGCCACGGCACAGGCTCCGGCGTTGCTGGACAGGGCGCTGGATCCGAAAGCCGATCCGCTCAACGAAGAAGAGATGTCGCGTCTTGCGCTGGGGATGCGTACTCAACTGCAAAAAAATCCGGGAGATATAGAAGGCTGGATTATGTTGGGCCGCGTTGGCATGGCGCTGGGTAACGCTAGTATCGCCACCGATGCATACGCTACTGCGTATCGCCTCGATCCGAAAAACAGCGATGCCGCACTGGGTTATGCTGAAGCGTTGACACGTTCATCTGATCCCAACGACAACCGCCTCGGTGGTGAACTGCTGCGCCAGTTGGTGAGAAGCGACCACAGCAATATCCGTGTGTTAAGCATGTATGCGTTTAATGCCTTTGAGCAGCAGCGATTTGGCGAAGCCGTTGCCGCGTGGGAGATGATGTTGAAACTCTTACCTGCCAACGATACTCGCCGTGCGGTGATTGAACGTAGTATCGCGCAGGCGATGCAACATTTGTCGCCGCAGGAGAGTAAATAAAAAGAGGCCCGATGGTGATGCCATCGGGCTATTTTTATTGTGCCCCGCGTTGTTGCAGGAACAGAATGGTGGCTGCCACGCGTGAGCGGACATTGAGTTTGCGCAGCAGATTGCGAATATGTACTTTTACTGTCTGCTCTGAAATATTCAACACCGAGGCAATCTGTTTATTTGACAGCCCCTGTGCCAGCTCGTGCAGAACATCCAGCTCGCGCTCCGTCAGCACGCTGAAGGGATCTTCTTCCGCGCCAAACATTTCACGTTCACGTAAGTACTGATTGACGCGTTCGCTAAAGACTTTGCTGCCTTTCGCTCCAGCACGAATTGCTTCCAGCAATACTTCCGGGTCGCTGTCTTTCAACAGATAACCGTCTGCGCCTGCGTCTATCAGCGCAAAGACATCGCTGGAGGCATCTGATACGGTCAGGATAATAATTTGCGCGGTAACGCCATCCCTGCGCAAGGCATTGAGGGTATCCAGGCCACTCATACCTTTCATATTGAGATCCAGCAAGATCACGTCGATATCCAGTCTATTCGCCAGATCGATCGCGCTCGCGCCGTCGCCCGCTTCGGCGACCACTTCAAAGCCAGGATCAAGCTCCAGTAACTGACGAACACCGCGTCGCATAAGTGGATGATCATCCACAATCATCACCTGAAAAGGCGTTGCTTCAGGCATAGTAGTCTCCTGAGGTTTTATTAGAATCATTATGTTTGAGCGTAGCGTTGGTAACGCTACCAGGCGCGTGAATGTTACCCCATTTTATGTATGGACATGTAGTGAAAACTACAACCTTGTCGTTCGCTTTGGCATCATTTTCATTATAAAGACGGAATTTTGCATCAGCTTCTCATCAAGAAAAACAACTAAAAAATCAATCACAATACTTGTGCATTTCTTTAAACAGTTTTTAAAAACTGACTCCGGGTATGGAGCTATGGGTATTTTCCGTACCCAATGCTTTTAACAGCAATTAATTTCATAGGATGAAAGCTCAATTCATCAATCTGGTTCTGTTTCTCTTTGTCGTTCCGCAATATCTGTTCTGGTGGCTACAGCGTTATATTCACCCATAGCATTGGCATCAACAGTTGAGTATGGTGAGACAGTTGATGGTGTTGTCCTGGAAAAAGATATCCAGCTGGTTTATGGGACCGCCAATAATACGAAAATCAATCCTGGCGGAGAACAGCATATAAAAGAATTTGGTGTAAGTAGTAATACTGAAATTAAAGGAGGGTATCAGTACATTGAAATGAATGGTACCGCAGAATACTCAGTATTAAATGACGGTTATCAAATTGTTCAAATGGGTGGCGCGGCAAACCAGACTACCCTCAATAATGGTGTGCTACAGGTTTATGGCGCAGCGAATGATCCCACGATTAAAGGCGGGCGCTTAATCGTTGAAAAAGATGGGATTACCGTCCTTGCCGCTATCGAAAAGGGAGGATTACTGGAGGTTAAAGAGGGGGATTAGCGATTGCGGTAGATCAGAAAGCAGGCGGTGCTATTAAAGCAAGCACGCGGGTCATGGAGGTATTCGGAACAAACCGTCTCGGTCAGTTCGAAATCAAGAATGGTATTGCTAACAATATGCTGTTGGAAAACGGCGGAAGTTTGCGAGTTGAAGAAAATGACTTCGCTTATAATACTACTGTAGATAGTGGCGGCTTACTGGAGGTTATGGATGGCGGGACTGCAACTGGCGTTGATAAAAAAGCAGGCGGAAAATTAATTGTCTCAACGAATGCGCTGGAAGTGAGTGGTACAAACAGTAAAGGCCAATTTAGTATAAAAGATGGTGTGTCAAAAAATTATGAACTGGATGATGGTTCCGGGCTCATTGTTATGGAGGACACGCAGGCCATTGATACTATCCTTGATGAGCATGCCACTATGCAATCGCTGGGAAAGGATACTGGTACGAAAGTGCAGGCAAATGCGGTATATGATCTCGGTCGATCAGATCAGAATGGAAGTATCACGTATTCCTCAAAAGCCATCTCTGAAAATATGGTTATCAACAATGGCCGCGCTAACGTCTGGGCTGGCACAATGGTTAACGTTTCAGTCAGAGGGAATGATGGCATTCTTGAGGTCATGAAGCCGCAAATAAATTATGCACCCGCAATGTTGGTGGGTAAGGTAGTGGTTTCTGAGGGCGCTTCTTTTAGAACGCATGGTGCCGTGGATACCGGCAAAGCGGACGTTTCGCTCGAAAATAGCGTATGGACCATCATTGCCGATATCACTACGACGAACCAAAACACCCTCCTCAACTTAGCCAACCTTGCGATGTCTGACGCAAATGTGATTATGATGGATGAGCCAGTGACTCGTTCATCAGTGACGGCAAGTGCGGAAAATTTCATTACGTTGACCACCAATACCCTGTCGGGAAACGGCAATTTTTATATGCGTACCGATATGGCTAATCATCAGAGCGATCAGCTCAACGTCACCGGTCAGGCAACAGGTGATTTCAAAATATTCGTGACGGACACCGGTGCCAGCCCGGCAGCAGGAGATAGCCTTACACTGGTAACAACGGGCGGCGGTGATGCTGCATTTACGTTGGGCAATGC
>NZ_CAOLGM010000101.1:0-17476 GCF_948475835.1 uncultured Escherichia sp.
GCGTAGCCCTGCGGCGGCAGACGTTGACCATCCAGCCACGCGGCGTTTTCGTGCATTTTCAGACGACCATCGGCAAACCAGCTAATCACCAGTGGATAAATAGCGTGTTCCTGGGTTTGCTCGCGGGCGGTGATGTCATCTTCCGTATCACCAGCAAATACCGGGACTTTCGCCTGTAAAATAACCGGGCCACCGTCCAGTTCATCGGTGACGAAATGCACCGATGTACCGTGCTCTTCATCACCATTTTCCAGCGCCTGACGATGGGTGTGTAATCCGGGATATTTCGGCAGCAGAGAAGGGTGAATGTTCAGCAAACGCCCGGCATAGTGGGAGACAAACGCCGGGCTGAGAATGCGCATAAAACCAGCCAGCACGACCACATCGGGTGCGTACATGTCGATTTCATGAATCAACTCCCGGTCATAGGCCTCACGACTGTCAAACGCGCTGGCGATGAGCGTATGCGTTGCAATACCCGCCTGGCGGGCGCGTTCAAGGCCGAACGCGTCGGCCTTATTGCTGAAAACTGCCCGTACGGTGCCTTTAATTTTGTTGGTTTTACAGGCGTCAATAATTGCCTGTAAATTACTTCCGTTGCCGGAAATAAGCACCACAATATTCATTATTCGATAACCACGCGTTGTTCGGAATCAGAGGCTTTGATGATACCGATTTTCCACGCGTTTTCACCGTTGGCATTGAGTAGGGCGAGGGCTTTGTCCACTTCCGGAGCAGGCAGGGCAATAATCATCCCGACGCCGCAGTTGAAGGTGCGATACATTTCATGGCGCTCAACGTTACCTGCCGTTTGCAGCCAGTTGAACACTTCCGGCCACTGCCAGGAAGATTCATCAATCACTGCCTGGGTATTATCTGGCAATACGCGCGGAATGTTTTCCCAGAAGCCGCCGCCGGTCAGGTGCGCAATGGCATGCACATCGACCTTTTCAATCAACTCCAGCACTGACTTCACGTAAATGCGGGTCGGTGCCAGCAGATGATCGGCTAATGGCTTACCATCAAGTTCGGTGGTTTGCGGATCACAACCGCTGACTTCAAGAATTTTGCGCACCAGCGAATAGCCGTTCGAGTGCGGACCGCTGGAACCGAGTGCAATCAGCACATCGCCGTCGCTGACTTTAGAGCCGTCGATGATTTCTGATTTTTCTACCACGCCAACGCAGAAACCCGCGACATCGTAATCTTCACCGTGATACATCCCCGGCATTTCTGCCGTTTCGCCACCCACCAGTGAACAGCCCGATTGCAGACATCCTTCCGCAATGCCGCTGATCACCGCTGAAGCGGTATCAACATCCAGTTTTCCGGTTGCGTAATAGTCGAGGAAAAACAGCGGTTCTGCACCTTGCACCACCAGGTCATTAACGCACATGGCGACCAGATCAATACCAATGGTGTCGTGACGTTTTAAGTCCATTGCCAGACGCAGCTTGGTACCTACGCCGTCAGTGCCGGAAACCAGCACGGGTTCACGATATTTTTGCGGCAATGCACACAGCGCACCGAAGCCGCCCAGACCGCCCATCACTTCCGGACGACGCGTTTTCTTCACTACGCCTTTGATTCTTCCAACCAGAGCATTACCCGCGTCAATATCAACACCGGCATCTTTGTAGCTAAGAGAGGTTTTATCGGTCACTGCTTGGGTCCCCACGCGTTACTTGCGGTAGAAAAATAAAATTCGGCGCAATTCTAACAGGGAAAGCAAACGTTTGCGAGACTGCTTTACACAACCTTTTTGCACGTCTTTTCCCCAGACGCGCGGCGAAAGAAGACTTGTGCCAGGGTAAAGGTTAGTTTTCGGATGGAATAATCTTCTTTCATAACCATTTGAATATAAAATAACTTTATCTCAAACCGTTATCATTTTGACTAAAGTCAACGAAAAGAATATTGCCGCCTTGAAGAAAGGAGGTATAATCCGTCGATTTTTTTTGTGGCTGCCCCTCAAAGGAGAAAGAGTATGAAGATCGTGGAAGTCAAACACCCACTCGTCAAACACAAGCTGGGACTGATGCGTGAGCAAGATATCAGCACCAAGCGCTTTCGCGAACTCGCTTCCGAAGTGGGTAGCCTGCTGACTTACGAAGCGACCGCCGACCTCGAAACGGAAAAAGTAACTATCGAAGGCTGGAACGGCCCGGTAGAAATCGACCAGATCAAAGGTAAGAAAATTACCGTTGTGCCAATTCTGCGTGCGGGTCTTGGTATGATGGACGGTGTGCTGGAAAACGTTCCGAGCGCGCGCATCAGCGTTGTCGGTATGTACCGTAATGAAGAAAAGCTGGAGCCGGTACCGTACTTCCAGAAACTGGTTTCTAACATCGATGAGCGTATGGCGCTGATCGTTGACCCAATGCTGGCAACCGGCGGTTCCGTTATCGCGACCATCGACCTGCTGAAAAAAGCGGGCTGCAGCAGCATCAAAGTTCTGGTGCTGGTCGCTGCGCCAGAAGGTATCGCTGCGCTGGAAAAAGCGCACCCGGACGTCGAACTGTATACCGCATCGATTGATCAGGGACTGAACGAGCACGGATACATTATTCCGGGCCTCGGCGATGCCGGTGACAAAATCTTTGGTACGAAATAAAGAATAAAAATAATTAAAGCCGACTTTAAGAGTCGGCTTTTTTTTGAGTAAAGCGCCTATAACACATAATACAGAGGATAATACTATGACGCGCCGTGCTATCGGGGTGAGTGAAAGACCGCCACTTTTACAGACAATCCCGCTTAGTTTGCAACATTTGTTCGCCATGTTTGGTGCAACCGTCCTGGTGCCCGTCTTATTTCATATTAACCCGGCGACTGTACTGTTATTTAACGGTATTGGAACGCTGCTGTATCTCTTCATCTGTAAAGGGAAAATTCCGGCTTATCTTGGTTCCAGCTTTGCCTTTATTTCACCGGTATTGTTACTGTTGCCGTTAGGGTATGAAGTCGCGCTGGGCGGCTTTATTATGTGCGGCGTGCTGTTCTGCCTGGTTTCTTTTATCGTGAAGAAAGCGGGGACCGGCTGGCTGGACGTGCTGTTTCCACCTGCGGCAATGGGCGCAATCGTTGCCGTCATCGGTCTGGAGCTGGCGGGCGTAGCTGCCGGTATGGCGGGTTTACTCCCGGCTGAAGGGCAAACGCCAGACTCCAAAACCATCATCATCTCTATTACCACCCTGGCGGTCACGGTTTTAGGTTCCGTGCTGTTTCGTGGTTTCCTGGCAATTATCCCGATTTTAATTGGCGTGCTGGTGGGCTACGCGCTCTCTTTCGCAATGGGAATTGTCGATACCACGCCGATTATTAATGCTCACTGGTTTGCGCTGCCAACCCTCTATACGCCGCGCTTCGAGTGGTTTGCCATTCTGACTATTCTGCCAGCGGCGTTAGTGGTTATTGCCGAACACGTAGGGCACCTGGTAGTAACGGCTAATATCGTCAAAAAAGATCTGCTGCGCGATCCAGGTCTGCACCGTTCGATGTTTGCTAATGGCTTGTCGACCGTGATCTCCGGCTTCTTTGGCTCTACGCCAAATACCACTTACGGAGAAAACATTGGCGTGATGGCGATCACCCGTGTTTACAGTACCTGGGTTATCGGTGGGGCGGCGATTTTCGCTATCCTGCTTTCCTGTGTCGGTAAACTGGCTGCCGCTATCCAGATGATCCCATTGCCGGTGATGGGCGGCGTTTCGCTGCTGCTTTATGGTGTCATCGGTGCTTCCGGTATTCGTGTTTTGATCGAATCGAAAGTGGATTACAACAAAGCACAGAACCTGATCCTGACTTCCGTGATTTTGATCATCGGCGTCAGTGGCGCGAAGGTAAACATCGGCGCGGCGGAGTTAAAAGGTATGGCGCTGGCGACCATCGTCGGTATCGGCTTAAGTTTGATCTTCAAACTGATTAGTGTGCTGCGCCCTGAAGAAGTGGTGCTGGACGCAGAAGACGCGGATATAACAGACAAATAATGTACCGACCGGGCAGTGTTGCTGCCCGGTTCAAACATCATGGGATTCTGTGGTAAACTTCTCGCGATTTTGTGAAATCCTGGTTGAGGTATCTCTGAACACACCGGCACAGCTCTCTTTGCCACTTTATCTTCCTGACGACGAAACCTTTGCAAGTTTCTGGCCGGGGGATAACTCCTCTTTACTGGCTGCGCTGCAAAACGTGCTGCGTCAGGAACATAGCGGTTACATCTATCTCTGGGCACGCGAAGGCGCGGGGCGCAGCCATCTGCTGCACGCGGCTTGCGCGGAATTGTCGCAGCGTGGCGATGCGGTGGGCTATGTCCCGCTGGATAAACGCACCTGGTTTGTTCCGGAAGTGCTCGACGGTATGGAGCATTTGTCGCTGGTCTGTATCGACAACATTGAGTGTATTGCAGGCGATGAGTTGTGGGAGATGGCGATTTTCGATCTCTACAATCGAATTCTGGAATCGGGCAAAACACGATTGTTGATCACCGGCGATCGTCCACCGCGGCAGTTGAATCTGGGATTACCGGATCTCGCGTCGCGACTCGACTGGGGGCAGATCTACAAATTGCAGCCACTTTCTGATGAAGATAAGTTGCAGGCGCTACAGTTACGCGCGCGTTTGCGTGGTTTTGAACTGCCGGAAGATGTGGGGCGTTTCTTGCTGAAGCGGCTCGACAGAGAAATGCGCACGCTATTTATGACGTTGGATCAGTTGGATCGTGCGTCGATTACCGCGCAACGTAAGCTGACCATTCCGTTTGTGAAAGAAATTCTGAAGTTGTAGATAAGGTGTTTATTGTCGGATGCGGCGCGAACGTCTTATCCGAACTACGCGAAGTTAATCCATAGTATTCGTAGGCCGGATAAGACGTGGCAAGCGTCGCATCCGGCAATGTGCTTCAACTAGCGATGGAGCACATCTTAACCCACGATTTCCAGTACCTGCTCCGGTGGACGACCAATCCGCGCTTTGCCATTCGCGACCACAATCGGGCGCTCCATTAGCTTCGGATTATCCACCATTGCCTGAATCAGCGCCTCTTCGCTAAGCGAACTGTCAGCCAGGTTCAGTTCTTTATAAAGATCCTCTTTCTGGCGCATCAATTCACGGGCGCTATTCATCCCCAGCATTTTCAGCAAATCGCGCAGCGTTGCCGCATCGGCGGGTGTCTCAAGGTAGAGCACCACTTCTGGCTCCACGCCGTTTTCTTTCAGCAGGTTCAGCGTTTCCCGGCTCTTTGAACAGCGTGGGTTATGGTAGATTTTTACCTGTTTGGTCATTGTTCTTCCTTTAATGCGAATTACATCTTGGTATAAGGCTTAAAGCGTTCCTGCAGCTGGCGCAACTGGTCGATGCGCGCATCGTAACGCGCTTGTTGCAGGCTGCCTAATTTCACCTGCGAACTGGCGCTACTCAACAGCGAAATGGCCTGATCGAGTCGTCCGGCGAGCGCATAACCTTCTGCTCGCGCAGCCAGCTCCTGATCACGGTTATTTAGCGCGGCTTCCGCCTGTGCCAGCAAATCCCAGCCGTTGCTGTCATCTTTATTATTAAAGGTGTAGCGATTCAGAATATTGGCCGCTTCTTGTGGTTGACCGCCTTGCAGATAAGCGTTCGCCAGGTTGAGCTGCAACACCGGATTGGTGCGTAAATCGCGGGCATTTTTCAGGCGATTGATCGCTTCATTGGCTTTGTTTTGCCCAAGATCGATATCAGTAGCCAGATCGAGATACCATGCGTTGCCAGGTTCTGCCGCCAGTAACGGTTGCAGCGTTTTACGCGCCTCGTCGTATTTATTGGCTTCCATCGCCTGTAAAGCACGACCATATTGCGCTGCTCGTTGCTGACGAACGTTTCCTTTCGCCCATTCATCCAGCAAATCACTGGTGAGCTGGTTACGTCCGGAATTATACATCCCCAGTGTGCGCGCTTTCGCCAGATAGAAATCTTCCGACGACTGCACCACCATCGGGCGCATCTGATTAGCACGGTTGCGGGCATCTGCCAGACGACTTTCCGGCAACGGGTGAGTCAATAAAATTTCCGGCGGGCGCGAGGAGTAACGCGCCTGATCGAGTAATTTTTCGAGGAAGGTTGGCATCGCCTGCGGATCGAATCCCGAGCGTTGCAGCACCTGAATACCAATGCGGTCCGCTTCCTGTTCATTTTGCTGGGTGAAACTGATCATCCCCTGACGCGTTCCCGCCAGTGTACCGGTCAGCGCCGCCATCCCCGCCTGCGGACTGGCCATCGCCAGTAAAATAGAACCTAACGCGCCGACCCAGGTCAGCGGCGCGCTGCGCTGCTGATCTTCCATCGCTCGCGCCAGGTGACGTTGGGTGACGTGGGAGATTTCGTGCGCCATAACTGAAGCCAGTTGACTTTCGTTATCGGAATAACGGAACAGGGCAGAGTGCAGCACCACGTTGCCGCCAAAGAAAGCAAAGGCGTTAATTTCGTCGTTGTTGATCAGAAAAAAATGAAACGGTGTCTTAACCGAATTGGCATGCGAAACCAGACGCATCCCCAGCGAATTAATATATTGCGTTAACAGCGGGTCATTAATTAACGGCGCGCTGCCGCGTAGCTGGCGGACATAATAGTCGCCCATCTGCATTTCCTGACCAATGGAAAGCGTGCTTCCTGCGGAGGTTCCCATATCCGGCAAGGTGTCTGCGCTGTCGGCAAACGCCGGGGCTACCTGACCAATGGTCATAGCAGCAATGAGGGTTGCAACCAGGTTTTTTTTCAACTGCCTGAACATAACCTCTATCCTGTATTTCTGAAGATAGTCATTTGACCGATACTGTTAAATATCGTTCCCACCGCGCCGCCTTTGAGTGTAACGGCGAAGATTAGCCCACTCAAATGACTTTTCAGTTTCCTGAATCCGTCATAAAAAGCGAAGTCTTTTTTGTGACATTTCGATACAATTGCGGATCGCAATCCCGCTCTTGAGGTTCAGGGAAGGTCTTTATGCTCGAAATGTTGATGCAATGGTATCGCCGCCGTTTTAGCGACCCGGAAGCGATTGCCTTGCTGGTTATTTTAGTTGCCGGATTTGGCATTATCTTTTTCTTTAGTGGCCTGCTTGCTCCGTTGCTGGTGGCTATTGTGCTGGCCTATTTGCTGGAATGGCCAACCGTGCGCCTGCAATCTATTGGCTGCTCCCGCCGCTGGGCGACGTCGATTGTATTGGTGGTTTTTGTCGGTATATTGCTACTGATGGCGTTCGTGGTACTGCCTATCGCCTGGCAACAGGGCATCTACTTAATCCGCGATATGCCGGGGATGCTCAATAAGCTTTCTGACTTTGCCGCCACGTTGCCGCGCCGCTATCCGGCGTTAATGGACGCGGGCATTATTGATGCAATGGCCGAAAATATGCGCAGTCGGATGCTGACCATGGGCGATTCGGTGGTGAAAATTTCCCTCGCCTCGCTGGTCGGTTTGCTGACCATAGCCGTCTATCTGGTGCTGGTGCCATTGATGGTCTTCTTCCTGCTGAAAGACAAAGAGCAGATGCTGAACGCCGTTCGCCGGGTGCTGCCGCGTAACCGTGGGCTGGCAGGACAGGTGTGGAAGGAGATGAATCAACAAATCACCAACTATATCCGCGGCAAAGTGCTGGAGATGATCGTGGTAGGGATCGCCACCTGGCTGGGGTTCTTGCTCTTCGGGCTGAACTATTCGCTGCTGCTGGCGGTGCTGGTCGGCTTCTCGGTTCTTATTCCGTACATTGGCGCATTTGTGGTGACCATTCCGGTGGTTGGCGTGGCGCTATTCCAGTTTGGCGCAGGCACGGAATTCTGGAGCTGCTTCGCGGTGTATCTGATTATTCAGGCGCTGGACGGCAACCTGCTAGTACCGGTGTTGTTCTCCGAAGCGGTTAACCTGCATCCGCTGGTGATTATTTTATCGGTGGTGATCTTCGGTGGTTTGTGGGGATTCTGGGGCGTATTCTTCGCCATTCCATTGGCGACGCTGATCAAAGCCGTGATCCACGCCTGGCCCGATGGGCAAATCGCGCAAGAATAATCTTCAGCCCGACGAACTGTTTCGCCGGGCTGATTTTTCAGGATTCCTGACGTAAATAAATAGCCCGATAACAAATACTCACCAGCACTGCACCGCCGATAATATTACCCAGCATCACCGGGAGCAGATTGGCGGTAATAAAATGGCTGACCGTCAGTGCCGGAAAATTGTCTGCGCTACTGTGCGCCAGTTGCCGAAGGGGCGTGGGGCAAAATGGCGAATGGCAATGGCGAACGGAATCACAAACAAATTGGCGATACAGTGCTCAAAGCCACTGGCGACAAACAGGGTGATGGGCAAAATCATAGCGACGATTTTGTCGCATAATGAACGCCCGCAATAACTCATCCACAGCGCCAGGCAAACCATCAGATTGCACATAATGCCGAGGCTGACAGATTCAGTAAATGTATGATGCATTTTGCCCTCGGCGCAGTGTAAAACCGCGACTCCCCACATCGCGTTTTCACTCATCACCAGCCCGGAAAACCAGATTAACAAACTGAAACAGGCAATACCTGCCAGATTACCGCAGGCCACCAGAAGTGCGTTAATCAGCCAAGTTCGCCAACTAATAACGCCCCGACTTTTTGCCATCACCGTCATTACCGACGAGGTGAACAGGCTGGTGCCACAAACCGCCAGCAAAATAAAGCCGAGTGTAAAGCAAAGGCCGCCCACCAGATGGGTTAATGCCTGTGAAGACGGGGCATCGGCGATAACGGAAAGGTAAAAAGTAAATCCGATCGCCATAAACACGCCAGCGGACATCGCCATTAAAAAGACCGACACTTTACTGCGGGCAATTTTATGGGAGGCAATCCGTTCAGCGATTGCCGCTTTTCTGGCGCTCAACTGCAAGTCGAAAGAGAGTTTGTTTCTCATGCATACTCCTGCAAAAGCAGATTACAACACCTCGCGAACCGAGATCCCCAGACGCTGCATTCGTGACAGCAGCGTGGTGCGCTTCATCCCTAATCGTGTCGCCGCGCCACGGGGCCCGGCAACAATGCCATTGGTTTCTCGCAATACCTGAACAATGCGCTGACGTTCTTCTTCGTCATTCTCTGGCGTCGTCGGGTGCAGCAACTGCGCCATTGAACTGCGAAGCGCTGAATCTTCATTTAGCGTCGGCAGTAAACGGCTTTGTCGGACATTTAGATGTAAATTCAGATTGTTACCACGAGTCAACAGTACCGCCCGCTCAATCACGTTTTCCAGCTCGCGCACGTTGCCCGGCCAATCCCACGACATCAACTGGCGTAGCGCCTCGGTCGGGATTGCGTCAATTGCGCGATTCATATGGCGCGCCATTTTTTGCGTGAAATGCTTTGCTAAAAGAGGGATATCTTCCGGACGATCGCGTAGCGGCGGCAATTCCAGTGGGAAGACATTCAGGCGATAAAAGAGATCGCTGCGAAACTGGCGATCTTCAACCATTTGCCACAAATCACGGTTGGTGGCGGCAATGACTCTGACATTCACCGGGATCGTTCTACTCCCGCCGAGACGCTCAATCTCCCGCTCCTGCAATACGCGCAGCAATTTAGGCTGAAGTTCTAACGGCAGATCGCCAATTTCATCGAGAAACAACGTGCCGCCATCGGCAATTTCAAAACGACCACGATGGGTATTAATCGCACCAGTAAACGCCCCTTTGTCATGACCGAATAACTCACTTTCCAGAAGACTGGCGGGGATGGCAGCGCAGTTGATTTTGACCAGCGGCTTGTCGCGTCGCGGGCTAAGTTGATGGATCGCTCTGGCGATCACCTCTTTGCCAGTTCCGGTTTCACCGCAAATCAACACCGTACTGTCGCTCTTCGCCACAATATCTACCTGCTGGAGCAGGTCTTCCATTGCCTGGCTTTGATAGATAATGTCACCGACGCCCAGATTCGAAAGGAGCTGCTCGCTAAGCTGGTGGTTTTCTTGCTGCAAACTTTCCTGCAAATCGGTCATGCTACGCCAGGCATCGGCATTGCCAACGGCAATAGCGATGCGATCGGCTATGTGTTGTAGTAGCTGGCAGTTTTCCTCACTAAAGAGAGTGGAAGAGGTATGCGCCAGTAACAATGCACCCGGTGTATGGTTGCCAAAGGTAAGCGGTATCAGGAGCGCAGATTCGCAGCCGTTAGATGCAAGTAAGAGTAATAACGGGTCGCGTTGCCAGAGAAACAGATCGTCTGCACGGTGCGTCAAGGTCGGTTGTCGGGTTTGTAGCGTTTGTGTCAGCAATACACTGTCGCCAGGCATATTGCGTGGCAGACACGCACAATGTGAGGCAGAAAGATCGCTGCACCACAGGCTGAACTTCTCGTTCTTTCGATGATCGCCCAGTACCATACTGACTGAAGCCAGACCGAAAAAATGATGGATCTCACGAGCGACGTCAGCGATCAGATCGTCGAGATCAAGATGTGACAGCACTGCATTAGTAATATCAACCAGTACCCGATGATGATCGCGATCTTTCTCCAGCAAACGCAGCGCCACCTGCTGTTCTTCATCATTGAGCCATGATTGCAGAACCGGGGTGATTATCCGCGCCAGCCAGTTAAACAGTGTGCAATCCTGGGGAGTAAAACGGCTGCCGTGGGTACGAATAAAGCGTAGCTCCGCCATTCCACTACTGCCGAGAAGGACGGCGTGACGCGAATAATCGACCATCTCGCCCTGATACTCTGTTGTTGCCGTCACATCGCTGCCATCATCATGGTAGCGGTAATAGAAGTTGCTTTTGAGAACATGCAGTTCAATAAGTTGTACCGGGCTGAACGGCGGCGGCATCGGGATGAAGGCGCGTAATAAAGACGCCTTACCGTGTTTCTGTGCTAACCGCTCCGCGAGCATTCCGTTTACCGCTTCAATTGTTATTCCTTGTGGCGGGGCAAACATCGCCTCGTCTGACATAGCCATCAACAGTCCTTATTAATGAGAAATCCTTCTCACGCAATTTTTCTGGCCATCAGATAGATGGCCGGTTCCTGCACAATTTCATCCAACAGATGAATGAATTGAATGCTACGCGCCTGCCACACAGACGTCGCGTCATCCGCCAGTGGCGCGAATGCCCGGGTCAACAGGGCGGTGTGGCTGGCGTCAATAACAATCTCACCAAAATTCATCACCCCCAGCATCTTACGTCGGGCTTGCTCCTCTTCGACCTGGGCAAGCCAATCTTCGTATTCCGTCAGTGGGCAGGGGAAGGCGACATTCAGACAATCAATCACGCCAACGTGATGACCGATAGCCAGCGAGTAATACATTACCTGAGAGCTGTGTTCCGGCATCTCGTCGCTACTGGCGACAAACTTTTTTCGCAGCGTCCAGAAAACAATTTCCCCGCACTCTTCAGTCATGTAACCCCCGGAGTACGCGAAAGAGTTGCTGAACGATACTATTGAGACGTGGATCGTCGGCATCGCGCAACCAGGTGTTAACCCGATTTCCTGTAGGATCGTCGCTTAAATGGCGCAGGAGCCGATCGCAAATTTCTCGCCCCTGACGATAGCCCGCCAGCCGCCGCGCTTCTCGCTCAATGGCGATACGCTGTGATGGCGGGATCTGCGGCCACAACGGTTGCATAGTCACCCCGGTGGGATCGCGATAATCCACCGCGTGAATCTTCTGTTGCAGCAAACCGAGCGCCACGGCGAAACCGTGAATGGTGGCGGCCGGTGTTGGCGGGCAGCCGGGGATCCAAACATCAATGGGGACAATGGTGTCGCTGCCGCCCCAGACGCTGTAGAGATCGTGGAAAATCCGCCGCCGGCACCGCACGCGCCGTAGGAAACACAGATTTTATGATCGGGGGCAGACTCATACGCCCGAAGTGCAGGCATACGCATCGCCCGGGTGACTGCGCCTGTAAATAACAAAATATCGGCGTGACGCGGTGATGAAATAACCTTAATGCCAAAACGTTCTGCGTCGAATACTGGTGTGATGGCGGCAAAAATTTCGATTTCACAGGCGTTGCAGCCGCCGCAATCGACGCGATAAACGTAAGCCGAGCGACGGATATCCTGTAGCAAATGCTGCTTCATCTTTTGCGTTTGCTCGTCCAGCGTGATGGGCTGGCTGACATGTTGTGTAAGCACTGGACTCATAGCTGCTCCTTAGCCACCAGCGGTACATCTGTATCGTCGTTGAGCAGCGTCGCGCGTTGTTTGCACTCCGGGCAGACGCTCGCTTGCGCCCATAACATTTCGCGGTTTTGTGGCGCATTTTGTTGCTCTGCCAACAATTCAGCAGCCAGTGCGACGGTTTTTTGCTGGGCAAACGGGCGTTCGCAACGGCTGCAACGTTGTAGATGGAACGTCGCGCGGGTATAGAGATCGGCTTTATTGGTGACGGTCGGTTCAAAGTTATTGGTAAGCTGGATGGCTCTGGTCGGGCACACTTCTTCACAACGTCCGCAGTAAATACAACGCCTCAGATAGAGCTGCCAGGTGCGCGAATTTTGCTGGTCGTCGGTCTGGATAGTCAGCGCATTTGCCGGACAAGCACAGGCGCAGGCACCGCAGGCAATACATTGGCTGGGCATCAGGTCCGGTTTCCCGCGAAAGCCTGGGATGACCTCCAGTGGCGCGAAGGGATATTTCACCGTCGCGGTTCCGGCGCGCATAATAGTTTTCAGTAACTTCAGCATCTTCTGTCCTTACTTCAGCGGCGAACGGTTACGATCAATACCGTAGCGTTCGATCTCTTTATACGGCACGGTTTTTGACTGGCGCTTGCGCACATCTACCAGCGTCACACGGTCGGTACAGGAGTAGCAGGGATCAAGGCTACCGATAATCAGCGGTGCGTCAGAAACGGTATTGCCGCGCAGCATGTAACGCAACACCGGCCAGTTGGCGTAGGTGGCGGCACGGCAGCGCCAGCGGAACAATTTTTGGTTATCACCGAGCATGCTCCAGTGCACGTCTTCACCGCGTGGCGCTTCAACAAAGCCCAGCGCGAATGCGTGAGGTTTATAGCTAAAGCCTTCGGTCAGCAGTGGGGTATCCGGCATGTTGTCGAGGGCAAATTCCAGCATTGCCAGCGAATCAAACGTCTCTTTGACACGGACCATCACGCGGGAGAAAACATCGCCGCCGGTAAAGGTAAACAGTGTTTTTGGAATATTGCCGTAGTCGGCGTAGGGGTGATCAAAGCGCAAATCACGGGCGATTTGTCGGTCGAGAATGCCAATGCCCTGAGTGCGTTGTTCCATATTCGGCGTAGCAAGCAGCATCTCTACCAGCTCCGACACGTCGGCGCGCATCTCGCGCACCAGTTTCAGCGTTTGCAGACGTTGCTCTTTGAGAATATCGCGGCGAACACCACCAATCAGATTCAGACCGTAGGTTTTACGCGACCCGATCAGCAATTCCGCCATCGTCATCGACTTTTCCCGCACGCGGAAAAATTGCATAAAGCCGGTATCAAAACCAACGAAATGGCAGGAGAGGCCAAGGTTAAGCAAATGACTGTGTAGCCGTTCGACTTCCAGCAGAATCGAGCGAATAGTATGTGCTCGTTGCGGCACCTCAATCCCCAGTGCATTTTCAACCGAGTTGGTATAGGCCACACTGTGGGCAAAACCGCAAATCCCACACACGCGGTCCGATAAGAAGGTCACTTCGTTGTAGCCCATCCGCGTTTCTGCCAGTTTCTCCATGCCGCGATGGACATAAAACAGGCGGTAATCAGCATCGACAATTTGCTCGCCATCCACAAACAAGCGGAAGTGACCCAGTTCATCGGAGGTGATATGCAGCGGGCCGACAGGGATCACCTGCGCATCGCTGTTGCCCTCATTGATAAACGGATACGTTTCGGAATCAGTCGTCGGTTCAGGGCGCAGTCGATAATCCATCGCATCTTTGCGCAGCGGATGCATATCTTCCGGCCAGTCATCGGGCAACACCAGGCGACGCTGATCCGGCAGGCCAACCGGAATCAGCCCGTACATATCGCGAATTTCTCGCTCGCCCCAGACCGCGGCAGGGACGCGCGGTGTGACTGACGGAAACTCCCGACTGTCGGCATCGACCAGTGCCTTCACCACGATCCAGCATTTTTCGGCCCCTTCCATTGAAAGGGCATAATAAACCGCGTAATGACCGTTAAGTGTCCGCTCGTCGTTGCCAAACAGGACTGGAAGCCAGCCATCATGTTGATAATAAAGATAATGTACAACGTCAGGCAGCAGATTGATTTTCACCGTAATGGTGACCTGTTCAGGCGTTTGTCGCTCTTCATCCAGCACCGCGCCGGGGAACTGCGTTTTCAGGGCGGCGAGAATCGCTTCGCCACGATTTGACGATGAATTAACGTTCACTGTGTTTCTCCGAAACAGATGCGGTGCCTGAAGGCAAAAAATCATGCCAGGTGCTACGTTGTGCAGGCAGGTCGTGCGTCCCTGAGAGGACTATAGTGGAAGCGCCCGCCAGGATCCTGATGACAGGTTGTGGAATATGCGTTCCCATCGCCAGCATCATGACCAGCAGAATCACCATTGGCGAGGTGGTCAACCAGCCGAGATCACCCCGGTTAACGGCCTGCGGCGGTTTCGCCATTAACACCCGCGCTGCCATCCGTACCAGGCCCGCCAGCACCAGCGTTAACAGCAATAACAGCAGGACGATAATCAGCAGGTGATTACGTGCCAGTCCGGCGGTAATGGTCATAAATTCGCTAAGAAAAATGTTGAAGGGCGGCATCCCTGCCAGCGCCAGCGCACCGCCGCCAAACAGCACGGCGGTAAATGGCATGATTTTGAGCATCCCACAGACGACGTTGAGATCGCGCGTGCCGTACTTGAGCAGTACATTGCCGGAACCGCAGAACAGCAGCGTTTTTGCCAGACTGTGGTTTAAGGTGTGCAGCAGCGCGGCAAAAATTCCCAGTGGCCCGCCAATGCCTAGCGCCACCGCGACCAGTCCCATGTTCTCCACGCTGGAGTACGCCAGCAGACGCTTAATGTCCCGCTGTACCAGAATGAAAAATGCCGCCACGGCAACCGACAACATGCCGAAGATGAGCAACAACCGGTTGGGGAAATCGCTGCCGATGGCCTGGCAGATAATGATGTAATAGCGAATTAGCACCAACAGCGCGCAGTTCAGCAATACGGCGGAGAGCAGGGCGCTGACCGGACTCGGTGCTTCACTGTGAGCATCCGGCAGCCAGGCGTGCATGGGAAATAGCCCGGTTTTGGTGCCAAAGCCAATTAGCACAAACACAAAGGCCAACAGCATTAATGTTGGGTCAAGCAAGGACGATTGCTTAAGAACCTCGCTCCAGAATATCGCCATTTCTGCCTGCGGCATAACGCTGGCGACGTTGGCGTATACCAGCACGGTACCGAACAGACCAAAAGCGACACCAACAGTACAAATAATGATGTACTTCCATGCTGCTTCCAGCGATGAACGCTGACCGTAAATGCCTACCAGAAACGCCGAGCTTAAGGTGGTGGCTTCGATCGCCGCCCACATCACAATCAGGTTATTGCTGGTAACAACCAGCAGCATGGTAAACTAAAACAGATGGAAGAAACCGTAGTAATCGCACAGCGTAACGGGGGAAAGCTCGCCGTGTGCCACTTCATGACGCATGTAGCCAATCGAGTAAACACCGGTGAGAAAGCCAATCACACCAAGAATGGCGAGGAACAAACCGCCCAGACCATCAATATGAAGCCACAGTCCCGCAGCGAATATTTCTCCTGCATCAGCGGCAGTTTGGACCACCCAGAGTGCCAGAATCAGCAGCAGTGTGATCCCTAAGCTATGTAATACAGTCACCGTACAAGTCGCAGAGAGCCCCCGTTTCCGGCAGGCAAAACAGAGCAGCGAAAAAAGCAGCGGCGTGAGCAGGAGTAAAGCGAACATCACAGAATAACTCATCTCATTATCCCTTCAGCGCGGTCAAGTTGTTCACGTCCAGCGTGCCGTGGGTACGCCATATTTTTCTTGCCAGTAACATCATCACAATGACGGCGAAGATGGCGTCGGTAGCGATACCTATTTCCACCAGTTCCGGTGCTCGCCAGGCAAGAAGCGCCAGCACCAGATGGGAGCCGTTTTCCATCAGGCAGTAACCAAAAATTTGCCGCAGGATATTGCGCTGGCTGACAATGCACAGCAGGCCAAGCAGAAAATGACCTAACGCTACCGCCAGCGCCGGTTTCAGCCCGGTAGCCATCGGTAGCTTCACGGGCTGAACGACAAATGCGCAAAGCAGGACAATTAACGCCGCGAGCAGTGCCATCATTGCCGGACCGAATAACGCTTTTTCCGGGATGTTCTGGGGAATATTTCGTGCAGCGTAAGTCATGATTAACGGTACCAGCAGCACTTTGGTGATAAAGGCGCTGGCGGACCAGATCAGCAGTTGCTCTGCGGCGAACAGGCACGAGAGAGTGGCGAAAATAGACACCAGCACCAGCGACTGGCAGGCGTAAAATCCGCATGACAGGCGATAGCTTTTGACGCTAATCACAAACAGCGATGTCAGCATCATCAGTCCCGCCAGATTATTTACGATCATAGAACCGGTCATTCATCATCTCCTTACTGCAACCAGGTCGCGGCGATTACGCTGGAAATCAGCGACATCACAATCAGTACAATCAACACCAGGCGCATTGACCCTGGCAGCGGTGCGGCATCGGCGACGGCCTCGCTCGGTTTGCCAGGCACAACGCGACCAAACCAGCGAATAAACCAGGCGAAACTGGCGACCGATTCAATCATCAGCAGAATCATGGCGGGCAGCAGGATCCAGTACTCCACTGACAACGCAAAACCGGCAGCAAACAGCGGGAATTTACTGAAGAAGCCGTTGAACGGCGGCACGCCGGTAATCGCCAGCGCTGCCACGCAGAAACCCACGCCTGGCAACGGCAGGGTGTGCAATACGCCACGCAGACGCGGCAACAAGCGCGTGCCGCAGCTGTAACTCAGCGCACCTGCTACAAGGAAAAACAGGCTTTTAGCGAACGCGTGGTTGACGATGTAGGCGATGCTGCCCTCCAGTGCCAGCCGCCCACTTTCACCATCGATGCGGCGTGGAGATAGGCGCTGATCGGTGTTGGCGCTTCCATTGCGTCCGGTAGCCACGCTTGCATCGGTAGCTGGGCCGATTTCCCCCACGCGGCAAACAGGATGCCGCCATAAACCAGATAACGTGCGTCGCCATGTAACTCGCTCATCGCGCTAAGCACAAACGTTCCGGTCTGCAAAAACAGCGTGGCGGCGGCAAGATACAACCCCAACGAACCGATATGGGTGATAAGCAACGCTTTTAGTGCTGAACGCTGCGCTTTATCGCTCTGGTAATAACTGATCAACGCCCAGGAGCAGCCGCCCGTAATTTCAAAAAACAACAACTGACCGAGCAGCGTCGAGGAGAGTACCAGTCCCGCCATCGCGCCGATAAA
>NZ_CAOLGM010000102.1:0-17470 GCF_948475835.1 uncultured Escherichia sp.
GAAACGCCGTAGCGCCGATGGTAGTGTGGGGTCTCCCCATGCGAGAGTAGGGAACTGCCAGGCATCAAATTAAGCAGAAGGCCCAGTCGGAAGACTGGGCCTTTTTGCGCTGGTGCAGAAAAAGGTCGGATGCGACGCTGGCGCGTCTTCTCCAGCCTGGGCAGGCACGGCAGGGGCGGCTTATTCCCCCACATACGCCAGATTCAGCAACGGATACGGTTTCCCCAAATCGTCCACCTCAGAGCGTCCCGTAACCTTAAAACCCACCTTCTTATAGAACCCAACCGCCTGCTCATTTTGCTCATTAACGTTGGTTGTCAGTTCCGGTGCCATCGAGAGCGCATGCTCCACCAGCATCCGACCCACGCCGCAGCCGCGCACATCAGGATCGATAAACAGCGCATCCATATGCTGCCCACTTAACAACATAAACCCAACCGGCTGATCCCGTTCATTAACCGCGACCCACAACGGTGCTTCCGGCAGAAAGGAACGAACCAGCTCTTCCAGCTCGGCCCGATACTCTGCTGATAAAAAATCGTGAGTGGCATCGACAGATCGACACCAAATCGCAACGAGTTCCTCCCCTTCCTCATGCTGTGAGCGGCGAATACTAATAACCATTTTCTCTCCTTTTCGTCATTCTTATATTCTAACGTAGCCTTTTCCTTGAAACTTTCTCACCTTCAACATGCAGGCTCGACATTGGCAAATTTTCTGGTTATCTTCAGCTATCTGGATGTCTAAACGTATAAGCGTATGTAGTGAGGTAATCAGGTTATGCCTATTCGTGTGCCGGACGAGCTACCCGCCGTCAATTTCTTGCGTGAAGAAAACGTCTTTGTGATGACAACTTCTCGTGCGTCTGGTCAGGAAATTCGTCCACTTAAGGTTCTGATCCTTAACCTGATGCCGAAGAAGATTGAAACTGAAAATCAGTTTCTGCGCCTGCTTTCAAACTCACCTTTGCAGGTCGATATTCAGCTGTTGCGCATCGATTCCCGTGAATCGCGCAACACGCCCGCAGAGCATCTGAACAACTTCTACTGTAACTTTGAAGATATTCAGGAACAGAACTTTGACGGTCTGATTGTAACCGGTGCGCCGCTGGGCCTGGTGGAGTTTAATGATGTCGCTTACTGGCCGCAGATCAAACAGGTGCTGGAGTGGTCGAAAGATCACGTCACCTCGACGCTGTTTGTCTGCTGGGCGGTACAGGCCGCGCTCAATATCCTCTACGGCATTCCTAAGCAAACTCGCACCGACAAACTCTCTGGCGTTTACGAGCATCATATTCTCCATCCTCATGCGCTTCTGACGCGTGGCTTTGATGATTCATTCCTGGCACCACATTCGCGCTATGCTGACTTTCCGGCAGCGTTGATTCGTGATTACACCGATCTGGAAATTCTGGCAGAGACGGAAGAAGGGGATGCATATCTGTTTGCCAGCAAAGATAAGCGCATTGCCTTTGTGACGGGCCATCCCGAATATGATGCGCAAACGCTGGCGCAGGAATATTTCCGCGATGTGGAAGCCGGACTAGGCCCGGAAGTACCGTATAACTATTTCCCGCACAATGATCCGCAAAATACACCACGAGCGAGCTGGCGTAGTCACGGTAATTTGCTGTTTACCAACTGGCTCAACTATTACGTCTATCAGATCACGCCATACGATCTACGGCACATGAATCCAACGCTGGATTAATCTTCTGTGATAGTCGATCGTTAAGCGATTCAGCACCTTAACTCAGGCACCTTCGGGTGCCTTTTTTATTTCCGAAACGCACCTCAGGAGGTGAATAAATTTTATTCATATTGTTATCAATAAGTTATCAAGTATTTTTAATTAAAATGGAAATTGTTTTTGATTTTGCATTTTAAATGAGTAGTCTTAGTTGTGCTGAACGAAAAGCGCACAACGATCCTTCGTTCACAGTGGGGAAGTTTTCGGATCCATGACGAGGAGCTGCACGATGACTGAACAGGCAACAACAACCGATGAACTGGCTTTCATAAGGCCGTATGGCGAGCAGGAGAAGCAAATTCTTACTGCCGAAGCGGTAGAATTTCTGACTGAGCTGGTGACGCATTTTACGCCACAACGCAATAAACTTCTGGCAGCGCGCATTCAGCAGCAGCAAGATATTGATAACGGAACTTTGCCTGATTTTATTTCGGAAACAGCTTCCATTCGCGATACGGACTGGAAAATTCGTGGTATTCCCGCGGACTTACAAGATCGTCGAGTCGAGATAACTGGCCCGGTTGAGCGCAAGATGGTGATCAACGCACTGAACGCCAATGTGAAAGTCTTTATGGCCGATTTCGAAGATTCACTGGCACCAGACTGGAACAAAGTGATCGACGGGCAAATTAACCTGCGCGATGCGGTTAACGGCACCATCAGCTATACCAATGAAGCAGGCAAAATTTATCAGCTCAAGCCCAATCCAGCGGTTTTGATTTGTCGGGTACGCGGTCTGCACTTGCCGGAAAAACATGTCACCTGGCGTGGTGAGGCAATCCCCGGTAGCCTGTTTGATTTTGCGCTCTATTTCTTCCACAACTATCAGGCACTGTTGGCAAAGGGCAGCGGTCCCTATTTCTATCTGCCGAAAACCCAGTCCTGGCAGGAAGCGGCCTGGTGGAGCGAAGTCTTCAGCTATGCAGAAGATCGCTTTAATCTGCCGCGCGGCACCATCAAGGCGACGTTGCTGATTGAAACGCTGCCCGCCGTGTTCCAGATGGATGAAATCCTTCACGCGCTGCGTGACCATATTGTTGGTCTGAACTGCGGTCGTTGGGATTACATCTTCAGCTATATCAAAACGTTGAAAAACTATCCCGATCGCGTCCTGCCAGACAGACAGGCAGTGACGATGGATAAACCATTCCTGAATGCTTACTCACGCCTGTTGATTAAAACCTGCCATAAACGCGGTGCTTTTGCGATGGGCGGCATGGCAGCGTTTATTCCGAGCAAAGATGAAGAGCGCAATAACCAGGTGCTCAACAAAGTAAAAGCGGATAAAGCGCTGGAAGCCAATAACGGTCACGATGGCACATGGATTGCTCACCCAGGCCTTGCGGATACGGCAATGGCGGTATTCAACGACATTCTCGGCTCCCGTAAAAATCAGCTTGAAGTGATGCGCGAACAAGACGTGCCGATTACTGCCGATCAGCTGCTGGCACCTTGTGATGGTGAACGCACCGAAGAAGGTATGCGCGCCAACATTCGCGTGGCAGTGCAGTACATCGAAGCATGGATCTCCGGCAACGGCTGCGTGCCGATTTATGGCCTGATGGAAGATGCGGCGACGGCTGAAATTTCCCGTACCTCAATCTGGCAGTGGATCCATCATCAAAAAACGTTGAGCAATGGCAAACCGGTGACCAAAGCCTTGTTCCGCCAGATGCTGGGTGAAGAGATGAAAGTCATTGCCAGCGAACTGGGCGAAGAACGTTTCTCCCAGGGGCGTTTTGACGATGCCGCACGCTTGATGGAACAGATCACCACTTCCGATGAGTTAATTGATTTCCTGACCCTGCCAGGCTACCGCCTGTTAGCGTAAACCACCACATAACTATGGAGCATCTGCACATGAAAACCCGTACACAACAAATTGAAGAATTACAGAAAGAGTGGACTCAACCGCGTTGGGAAGGCATTACTCGCCCATACAGCGCGGAAGATGTGGTGAAATTACGCGGTTCAGTCAATCCTGAATGCACCCTGGCGCAACTGGGCGCGGCGAAAATGTGGCGTCTGCTGCATGGCGAGTCGAAAAAAGGCTACATCAACAGCCTCGGTGCACTGACTGGCGGTCAGGCGCTGCAACAGGCGAAAGCGGGTATTGAAGCAGTCTATCTGTCGGGATGGCAGGTAGCGGCGGACGCTAACCTGGCGGCCAGCATGTATCCGGATCAGTCGCTCTATCCGGCAAACTCGGTGCCAGCTGTGGTGGAGCGGATCAACAACACCTTCCGTCGTGCCGATCAGATCCAATGGTCCGCAGGCATTGAGCCGGGCGATCCGCGCTATGTCGATTACTTCCTGCCGATCGTTGCCGATGCGGAAGCCGGTTTTGGCGGTGTCCTGAATGCCTTTGAACTGATGAAAGCGATGATTGAAGCCGGTGCAGCGGCAGTTCACTTCGAAGATCAGCTGGCGTCAGTGAAGAAATGCGGTCACATGGGCGGCAAAGTTTTGGTGCCAACTCAGGAAGCTATTCAGAAACTGGTCGCGGCGCGTCTTGCAGCTGACGTGACGGGCGTTCCAACCCTGCTGGTTGCTCGTACCGATGCCGATGCGGCGGATCTGATTACCTCCGATTGCGACCCGTATGACAGTGAATTTATTACTGGCGAGCGTACCAGTGAAGGCTTCTTCCGTACTCATGCGGGCATTGAGCAAGCGATCAGCCGTGGCCTGGCGTATGCGCCATATGCTGACCTGGTCTGGTGTGAAACCTCCACGCCGGATCTGGAACTGGCGCGTCACTTTGCACAAGCTATCCACGCGAAATATCCGGGCAAACTGCTGGCTTATAACTGCTCGCCGTCGTTCAACTGGCAGAAAAACCTCGACGACAAAACTATTGCCAGCTTCCAGCAGCAGCTGTCGGATATGGGCTACAAGTTCCAGTTCATCACCCTGGCAGGTATCCACAGCATGTGGTTCAACATGTTTGACCTGGCAAACGCCTATGCCCAGGGCGAGGGTATGAAGCACTACGTTGAGAAAGTGCAGCAGCCGGAATTTGCCGCCGCGAAAGATGGCTATACCTTCGTATCTCACCAGCAGGAAGTGGGTACAGGTTACTTCGATAAAGTGACGACTATTATTCAGGGCGGCACGTCTTCAGTCACCGCGCTGACCGGCTCCACTGAAGAATCGCAGTTCTAAGCAACAACAACCGTTGCTGACTGTAGGCCGGATAAGGCGTTCACGCCGCATCCGGCAATCGGTGCACGATGCCTGATGCGACGCTTGCGCGTCTTATCATGCCTACAACCGTTGCCGAACGTAGGCTGGATAAGGCGTTTACGCCGCATCCGGCAATTCTCTGCTCCTGATGAGGGCGCTAAATGCCGCGTGGCCTGGAATTACTGATTGCTCAAACCATTTTGCAAGGCTTCGACGCTCAGTATGGTCGATTCCTCGAAGTGACTTCCGGGGCGCAGCAGCGTTTCGAACAGGCCGACTGGCATGCTGTCCAGCAGGCGATGAAAAACCGTATCCATCTTTACGATCATCACGTTGGTCTGGTCGTGGAGCAACTGCGCTGCATTACTAACGGCCAAAGTACGGACGCGGCATTTTTACTGCGCGTTAAAGAGCATTACACGCGGCTGTTGCCGGATTACCCGCGCTTCGAGATTGCGGAGAGCTTTTTTAACTCCGTGTACTGTCGGTTATTTGACCACCGCTCGCTTACTCCCGAGCGGCTTTTTATCTTTAGCTCTCAGCCAGAGCGCCGCTTTCGTACCATTCCCCGCCCGCTGGCGAAAGACTTTCACCCCGATCACGGCTGGGAATCTCTACTGATGCGCGTTATCAGCGACCTGCCGCTGCGCCTGCGCTGGCAGAATAAAAGCCGTGACATTCATTACATCATTCGCCATCTGACGGAAACGCTGGGGACAGACAACCTCGCGGAAAGTCATTTACAGGTGGCGAACGAACTGTTTTACCGCAATAAAGCCGCCTGGCTGGTGGGCAAACTGATCACGCCTTCCGGCACGTTGCCCTTCTTACTGCCGATCCACCAGACGGACGACGGCGAGTTATTTATTGATACCTGCCTGACGACGACCGCCGAAGCGAGCATTGTTTTTGGCTTTGCGCGTTCTTATTTTATGGTTTATGCACCGCTGCCCGCAGCGCTGGTCGAGTGGCTACGGGAAATTCTGCCAGGTAAAACCACTGCTGAATTGTATATGGCTATCGGCTGCCAGAAGCACGCCAAAACCGAAAGCTACCGCGAATATCTCGTTTATCTACAGGGCTGTAATGAGCAGTTCATTGAAGCGCCGGGTATTCGTGGAATGGTGATGTTGGTATTTACGCTGCCGGGCTTTGATCGGGTATTCAAAGTCATCAAAGACAAGTTCGCGCCGCAGAAAGAGATGTCTGCCGCTCACGTTCGTGCCTGCTATCAACTGGTGAAAGAGCACGACCGTGTGGGCCGAATGGCGGACACCCAGGAGTTTGAAAACTTTGTGCTGGAGAAGCGGCATATTTCCCCGGCATTAATGGAATTACTGCTCCAGGAAGCAGCGGAAAAAATCACCGATCTTGGTGAGCAGATTGTAATTCGCCATCTCTATATCGAGCGGCGGATGGTGCCGCTCAATATCTGGCTGGAACAAGTGGAAGGTCAGCAGTTGCGCGACGCCATTAAAGAATACGGTAACGCTATTCGCCAGCTTGCCGCTGCTAACATTTTTCCTGGCGACATGCTGTTTAAAAACTTCGGTGTCACCCGTCACGGGCGTGTGGTTTTTTATGATTACGATGAAATTTGCTACATGACGGAAGTGAATTTCCGCGACATCCCGCCGCCGCGCTATCCGGAAGACGAACTTGCCAGCGAACCGTGGTACAGCGTCTCGCCGGGCGATGTTTTCCCGGAAGAGTTTCGCCACTGGCTATGCGCCGACCCGCGTATTGGTCCGCTGTTTGAAGAGATGCACGCCGACCTGTTCCGCGCTGATTACTGGCGCGCACTACAAAACCGCATACGTGAAGGGCATGTGGAAGATGTTTATGCGTATCGGCGCAGGCAAAGATTTAGCGTACGGTATGGGGAGATGCTTTTTTGAGTAAAGCTTCCATATAATTTTTCTCCGCAATGTATCGAGGGTTATCCGTAAAGCCAAAGCTTTCAGCCATCTTATTTAATGTATTAAGGATTAATTCAGCAATAACCCGGTGACCAAATTCAAAAGCCAACTCAAAGGCAGAGTATTTTTGTGGCGCTTTGTGTTGCCAAAAATCCATAATATCTTCAGCGGTAAATCCAAACAGGCGTGCATGGTCAGATAAAGCAAGATAAACCGTCTCTACAACGTTTTGTTGTTTATGCTGTATCGCTGAAAACAAACCGGGATATTCATTAGAATTATTTGCCAGGAGGAGGGGCTTCATATTTTTTTATCGAATTTAAACGTATTAAAAAGAGTGGGTAATGCGTTAAAAATAGTATTAATAACGTTCATATGTCCACTATTATAGGCAGTCAACATTTCTGTTCTATGTAGTTCTGGCATTTTCTGGAGCTGAATCATCAGTTGCGTAAGTTGGTGATTCTGACCAATTGCCATTAGCAAATTCATCGTTGCAGGTGATAATGGAGGGGTTATTTCATCCACAGATTCTTTTAACATCAATAGCTGTTCTTTCGGAAGTGCTGGAATTATTGCAACAGATTGGTTAATAACATGATCATTTGACCATTTCAGGAGGCTATAATCTACATTCATAAAATCCATCAGAGAATAGTGTTTAATATCCTCTTTACTTTCGCTAATGATTCTTATTTTATCGTTAGTTACATTTGGATCATAAACCGAAACCACGTAATGGGTACATCCTTCAGTTGTGTTCTTTATTCTTAGTCGGGCCGTCAAAGCATGGTTATCCACCAGTAATATGGCTGCCATAACACTGATGCCATTTGATTCCATCTTGTCAAAATATGCTTTCATAACTAGCCCGAAATCACCGCAGGCAGCAACGCAACGCCCCTCAGGACGGCTGGAAATCAACGCCAAAGTCTGGTTTTTGCATTTTTTGTTGAAGTGAGTGAGAAATTTTTCAGCTGAAGAATAATCATCTTGATGGGGTTTGTAATCAACATTCTGATAAATATCATTAATATATTGTGCAGCAATGTGTCGGCATACTATACGGTTTTGGGGTCGCCCCGGAAAATAACATTGACCATTAAGTTTAATTCTTGGGAATTCTTTTTCTTTTCTATCTGATTTTAGGTTTAATTCTTGTTTATCAAGAGTGTCTGAGCGTTGAGGTAAAATTTCCATTAGGTATTCTTCAAATATTGGAGCAATGGTTTGAGTGAGTGTCGTGTTTTCGTTTTTATTAATTATCGTAATTTCTTTCTTATCAGCTTGTAAGACGGACGTGGAAAATTTAATGACAAAATCCTTGTTGCTAAAGATATGACGACCATTTTGTCTACAGTTCTCTGAGAAGCTTTTTAATAGAGGTGTCGCCAGCTCCTTGCCAGAAAATTTATCCTCGAGTTCTTTATAAAACAATTCACTCAGGTTTTGGTGTTCATTTGTCTGGGCTGTATTATTAATATTTACAGAGAAAGAACTGCGAGGAATACGAGTAATCATTTAAATATCTCATTGTTTATTGATGTCTTGAATTTTAACTATCAGAACAGTGAAAAAATTTAATATGATTACAACTAAAGAAATATCATAAATCGCTCAATCTCATAATGCAGCCGTAAAAGTTTCGGTGGAATGAGATCTTGCGATTTTGTTAATGATTAAGTAGTTTGATGTTTAAAAATAATGCTGAGTTAATAAAAGTGTGTGAAGTGTATGACATTAAGTTATTTTGGCGTCAATGCGATTAACAGACACCCTTATTCTATTGCCACTCAGGTATGATGGGCAGAATATTGCCTCTGCCCGCCAGAAAAAGTCAGCGCATTCCACCGTACGCCAGCGTCACTTCCTTCGCCGCTTTAATCACCATCGCGCCAAACTCGGTCACGCGGTCATCGGTAATACGTGAAATCGGTCCGGAAATTGAAATTGCGGCAAACGGTTCGCGGTGCTCATCGAAAATACACGCTGCAAGGCAACGTAGCCCCAGTGCATGTTCCTCATCGTCAAATGAATAACCCCGTTTGCGCGTTTGGGCGAGATCTTCTTTTAAATGCACAGGAGACACCAGCGTTGCGTGGGTATAGGCATGTAACCCTTTGCGGTGCAGCAGCTTCGTCACCTGTTCTTCGCTCAGTTGGGCTAAAAAGGCTTTACCCGCACCGGAAGCGTGCATCGGCAATTTACCGCCGATAGGCGCGGACATTCGCATCAGATGCGTACACTGTACCTGGTCGATAATAATCGCTTCGTGATCGCTTTGATCAAGCACCGCCATATTGACCGTTTCGCCAGACTCTTCCATTAAATTGCGCAGGATAGGGTGAACAATCGCTAACAAATTACGGCTCTGGAGAAAGCTGCTGCCGACCATAAAGGCATGTGCGCCGATTGCCCAATGTCCCAGTTCGCCGACCTGACGCACGAAACCCTGCTGTTGCATCGTGGTTAGCAGGCGGTGGGTCGTGGAATTGGGTAACCCGGCTTGTTGCGCCAGCTCTGTGAGTGCCACACTGCCATTGGATTCGGCAATCCACTCCAGTAATTTCAGGCCACGCGTTAAAGACTGAACCTGTCCAGTCGCTGGTGCGGTGGCAACGGCGGGTTTTCTGCCGCGTTTCGCGGGAATGGGTGCGACCATGACAGCCTCCTTTTTCTGTATCGTGGAAATCATTTTCATTTTTATTGTTAGCTAATGCAATAGTTGCTGAACTGATCCGATGAGTTAATGTTGAACAAATCTCATGTTGCGTGGTGGTCGCTTTTACCACAGATGCGTTTATGCCAGTATGGTTTGTTGAATTTTTATTAAATCTGGGTTGAGCGTGTCGGGAGCAAGTGTGAGCAGCAAAGTGGAACAACTGCGTGCGCAGTTAAATGAACGTATTCTGGTGCTGGACGGCGGTATGGGCACCATGATCCAGAGCTATCGACTGAACGAAGCCGATTTTCGTGGTGAACGCTTTGCCGACTGGCCATGCGATCTCAAAGGCAACAACGACCTGCTGGTGCTCAGCAAACCGGAAGTGATCGCCGCTATCCACAACGCCTACTTTGAAGCGGGCGCGGATATCATCGAAACCAACACCTTCAACTCCACGACCATTGCGATGGCGGATTACCAGATGGAATCCCTGTCGGCGGAAATCAACTTTGCGGCGGCGAAACTGGCGCGCGCCTGTGCTGACGAGTGGACCGCGCGCACGCCGGAGAAACCGCGCTACGTTGCCGGTGTTCTCGGCCCAACCAACCGCACGGCGTCTATTTCTCCGGACGTCAACGATCCGGCATTCCGCAACATCACTTTTGACCAGCTGGTGGCGGCCTATCGCGAATCCACCAAAGCGCTGGTGGAAGGTGGCGCGGATCTGATCCTGATTGAAACCGTTTTCGACACCCTTAACGCCAAAGCGGCGGTTTTTGCGGTGAAAACGGAGTTTGAAGCGCTGGGCGTTGAGCTGCCGATTATGATCTCCGGCACCATCACCGACGCCTCCGGGCGCACGCTCTCCGGGCAGACCACCGAAGCATTTTACAACTCATTGCGCCACGCCGAAGCTCTGACCTTTGGCCTGAACTGTGCGCTGGGGCCCGATGAACTGCGCCAGTACGTGCAGGAGCTGTCACGGATTGCGGAATGCTACGTCACCGCGCACCCGAACGCCGGGCTACCCAACGCCTTTGGTGAGTACGATCTCGACGCCGACACGATGGCAAAACAGATACGTGAATGGGCGCAAGCGGGTTTTCTCAATATCGTCGGCGGCTGCTGTGGCACCACGCCACAACATATTGCAGCGATGAGTCGTGCAGTAGAAGGATTAGCGCCGCGCAAACTGCCGGAAATCCCCGTAGCCTGCCGTTTGTCCGGCCTGGAGCCGCTGAACATTGGCGAAGATAGCCTGTTTGTGAACGTGGGTGAACGCACCAACGTCACCGGTTCCGCTAAGTTCAAGCGCCTGATCAAAGAAGAGAAATACAGCGAGGCACTGGATGTGGCCCGCCAGCAGGTGGAAAACGGTGCGCAGATTATCGATATCAACATGGATGAAGGGATGCTCGACGCCGAAGCGGCGATGGTGCGTTTTCTCAATCTGATTGCCGGTGAACCGGATATCGCTCGCGTGCCGATTATGATCGACTCCTCAAAATGGGATGTCATTGAAAAAGGTCTGAAGTGTATCCAGGGCAAAGGCATTGTTAACTCTATCTCGATGAAAGAGGGCGTCGACGCCTTTATCCATCACGCGAAGCTCTTGCGTCGTTACGGTGCGGCAGTGGTGGTAATGGCCTTTGACGAACAGGGACAGGCCGATACCCGCGCACGGAAAATCGAGATTTGCCGTCGGGCGTACAAAATCCTCACCGAAGAGGTTGGCTTCCCGCCAGAAGATATCATCTTCGACCCGAACATCTTCGCGGTCGCAACCGGCATTGAAGAGCACAACAACTACGCGCAGGACTTTATCGGCGCGTGTGAAGATATCAAACGCGAACTGCCGCACGCGCTGATTTCCGGCGGTGTATCTAACGTTTCTTTCTCATTCCGTGGCAACGATCCGGTGCGCGAAGCCATTCACGCGGTGTTCCTCTACTACGCTATTCGCAATGGCATGGATATGGGGATCGTCAACGCCGGGCAACTGGCGATTTACGACGACCTGCCCGCTGAACTGCGCGACGCGGTGGAAGATGTGATTCTTAACCGTCGCGACGATGGCACTGAGCGTTTACTGGAGCTTGCCGAGAAATATCGCGGCAGCAAAACCGACGACACCGCTAACGCCCAGCAGGCGGAGTGGCGCTCGTGGGAAGTGAATAAACGTCTGGAATACTCGCTGGTTAAAGGCATTACCGAGTTTATCGAGCAGGATACCGAAGAAGCCCGCCAGCAGGCTACGCGCCCGATTGAAGTGATTGAAGGCCCGTTGATGGACGGCATGAACGTGGTCGGCGATCTGTTTGGCGAAGGGAAAATGTTCCTGCCACAGGTGGTCAAATCGGCGCGCGTCATGAAACAGGCGGTGGCGTATCTCGAACCGTTTATTGAAGCCAGCAAAGAGCAGGGCAAAACCAACGGCAAGATGGTGATCGCCACCGTGAAGGGCGACGTCCACGACATCGGTAAAAATATCGTTGGTGTGGTGCTGCAATGTAACAACTACGAAATTGTCGATCTCGGCGTTATGGTGCCTGCGGAAAAAATTCTCCGTACCGCTAAAGAAGTGAATGCTGATCTGATTGGACTTTCGGGGCTTATCACGCCGTCGCTGGACGAGATGGTTAACGTGGCGAAAGAGATGGAGCGTCAGGGCTTCACCATCCCGCTATTGATTGGCGGCGCGACGACCTCAAAAGCGCACACGGCGGTGAAAATTGAGCAGAACTACAGCGGCCCGACGGTGTATGTACAGAACGCATCGCGCACCGTTGGTGTGGTGGCGGCGCTGCTTTCCGATACTCAGCGTGATGATTTTGTCGCTCGTACCCGCAAGGAGTACGAAACCGTACGTATTCAGCACGGGCGTAAGAAACCGCGCACACCACCGGTCACGCTGGAAGCGGCGCGCGATAACGATTTCGCTTTTGACTGGCAGGCTTACACGCCGCCGGTGGCGCACCGTCTCGGCGTGCAGGAAGTTGAAGCCAGCATCGAAACGCTGCGTAATTACATCGACTGGACACCGTTCTTTATGACCTGGTCGCTGGCCGGGAAGTATCCGCGCATTCTGGAAGATGAAGTGGTGGGCGTTGAGGCGCAGCGGCTGTTTAAAGACGCCAACGACATGCTGGATAAATTAAGCGCCGAGAAAACGCTGAATCCGCGTGGCGTGGTGGGCCTGTTCCCGGCAAACCGTGTGGGCGATGACATTGAAATCTACCGTGACGAAACGCGCACCCATGTGATCAACGTCAGCCACCATCTGCGTCAACAGACCGAAAAAACGGGATTCGCTAACTACTGTCTCGCTGACTTCGTTGCGCCGAAGCTTTCTGGTAAAGCAGATTACATCGGCGCATTTGCCGTGACTGGCGGGCTGGAAGAGGACGCACTGGCTGATGCCTTTGAAGCGCAGCACGATGATTACAACAAAATCATGGTGAAAGCGCTTGCCGACCGTCTGGCGGAAGCCTTTGCGGAGTATCTCCATGAGCGTGTGCGTAAAGTCTACTGGGGCTATGCGCCGAACGAGAACCTCAGCAACGAAGAACTGATCCGCGAAAACTACCAGGGCATCCGTCCGGCACCGGGCTATCCGGCCTGCCCGGAACATACGGAAAAAGCCACCATCTGGGAGCTGCTGGAAGTGGAAAAACACACTGGCATGAAACTCACAGAATCTTTCGCCATGTGGCCCGGTGCATCGGTTTCGGGTTGGTACTTCAGCCACCCGGACAGCAAGTACTACGCTGTAGCACAAATTCAGCGCGATCAGGTTGAAGATTATGCCCGCCGTAAAGGTATGAGCGTTACCGAAGTTGAGCGCTGGCTGGCACCGAATCTGGGGTATGACGCGGACTGATTCACAAATCTGTCACTTTTCCTTACAACAAACAGGGCGCTCAATGAGTGCCCTGTCTCTTTATTAATATGAAACACTTATACTGGAAACAGGCTGGAATAATCTTAGCCGGAAAAACGAATGTCAAAAGGCACAGTAAAGATGCCAGTCAGCGTGTTTCCGGTCCTTTGGTCATTCAATTGCTTCAGGCACATATAACGATAAGGAGAACCTGAACTCGTGTTAACGCTGCTTCACCTGCTTTCTGCCGTCGCCCTGCTGGTCTGGGGGACTCATATTGTTCGAACCGGCGTAATGCGCGTCTTCGGCGCGCGTTTGCGTACTGTCCTTAGCCGGAGCGTCGAAAAAAAGCCGCTCGCCTTTTGCGCGGGGATCGGCGTTACCGCACTGGTGCAGAGCAGTAATGCCACCACCATGCTGGTGACCTCGTTCGTCGCTCAGGATCTGGTAGCCCTCGCACCGGCTCTGGTGATTGTGCTGGGTGCAGATGTCGGGACGGCGCTAATGGCGCGTATTCTCACCTTCGACTTATCCTGGCTGTCACCGTTACTTATTTTTATCGGCGTGATTTTTTTCCTCGGACGCAAACAGTCACGCGCCGGGCAACTGGGCCGCGTCGGTATTGGTCTTGGGCTGATTTTGCTGGCGCTGGAGTTGATTGTGCAGGCCGTAACGCCGATCACCCAGGCAAACGGCGTTCAGGTGATCTTTGCCTCGCTGACCGGCGATATTCTGCTGGATGCGCTGATTGGCGCGATGTTCGCCATTATCAGCTACTCCAGCCTTGCTGCTGTACTGCTGACTGCGACTCTGACCGCCGCAGGCATTATCTCCTTCCCCGTGGCGCTCTGTCTGGTGATTGGTGCTAACCTCGGTTCCGGCCTGCTGGCGATGCTCAACAACAGTGCCGCCAATGCCGCAGCCCGCCGTGTCGCGCTGGGTAGTTTGCTGTTTAAGCTGGTGGGTAGCCTGATTATCCTGCCGTTTGTCCATTTGCTGGCAGAGACAATGGGGAAGTTGTCATTGCCAAAAGCGGAACTGGTGATCTATTTCCACGTCTTCTACAACCTTGTACGTTGCCTGGTCATGCTGCCATTTGTTGACCCGATGGCACGGTTTTGCAAAACGATTATTCGCGATGAACCGGAACTGGATACCCAGCTACGGCCTAAACATCTGGATGTCAGCGCGCTGGATACGCCCACGCTTGCTCTGGCGAACGCCGCGCGCGAAACCCTGCGCATTGGCGACGCCATGGAACAGATGATGGAAGGGCTGAATAAAGTGATGCACGGCGAGCCACGGCAGGAGAAAGAGCTGCGTAAGCTGGCAGATGATATCAACGTTCTCTATACCGCCATTAAGCTGTATCTGGCGCGGATGCCAAAAGAAGAGCTGGCGGAGGAAGAGTCGCGCCGCTGGGCAGAGATCATCGAAATGTCGCTCAACCTTGAACAGGCCTCCGATATCGTCGAGCGCATGGGGAGTGAAATTGCCGACAAATCACTGGCAGCACGGCGGGCATTTTCGCTTGATGGGTTGAAGGAACTGGATGCGCTCTATGAGCAATTGCTCAGTAATTTAAAGCTGGCAATGTCGGTGTTCTTCTCTGGCGATGTCACCAGCGCTCGTCGTTTGCGCCGTAGTAAGCATCGCTTTCGCATTCTTAATCGCCGCTATTCCCACGCCCACGTCGATCGCCTGCATCAGCAAAACGTGCAGAGCATTGAAACCAGTTCGCTACATTTAGGCTTACTGGGAGATATGCAGCGCCTGAACTCGCTGTTTTGTTCGGTGGCTTACAGTGTGCTGGAACAGCCGGATGAAGATGAAGGACGGGACGAGTATTAATATTGTGAATCCTGTAGGCCTGATAAGACGCGTCAAGCGTCGCATCAGGCACTATGAACAAGATGCCGGATCATGCATCCGGCAATTCACTTAAAAACGGTGACCAGCTTCTAGCGGCACCGCTTCTTCACCAGCCTTAAACACATAAGTGGTGTTCGGGCCACCCAGCGTAGCGTGACCTTTACTCACTGTGATCCAGTTACCTTCCGGTAGACCAATAATCGTCAGTTCTGGCGCGACGACCAGCAGTTCGCGAATACGCTGCTCACGGGTTTCACCTTTATGGCCTTCCGGCAGCGCGTTGGTGAAGTGCGGGTTGATTTGCAACGGGAACAGATTTAGCGCATCGAAACCTTGCGGATCGACAATCGGCATATCGTTGGTGGTACGAATGGTTGGGCAAGCAAGGTTAGCGCCTGCGCTCCAGCCAATATACAGAGCGCCACGTTTAACCACGTCAGTAATTGGTGCCAGCAGCCCGCGCTCGCGGCACTGTTTCAGCAACTGGAAAGTATTCCCGCCGCCGACAATCACGATCTCAGCATTTTCAATCGCGGCAACGGGATCGACAACGCTATGAATACCGGTGACAGAAACACCCAGCGGAGCGAGAACCGCAGCCGTTTTCGCTGTGTAATCATCCCAGGTCTGCGTTACGCCAGCGAAAGGGATAAACACCGCTGAGCGGCGACCCTGCAACTGTTCAGCAATTAGCGGCAGTGCATGTTCCAGCCAGGCTTTACCCGGCAGCGTCGAGTTACTCAATAAAAGCAGTTCCATTACTTCTCCGGTTAGTAAGAAATCACGGGAGGCATGCTACCACTGCGAATTTAACCACTTACTGACATGGCTCACGATGTCGCACATTGCTTCTGGAAAGTGATTTGAGCAGGTAACGAATTCAAGCCAATGGAAATAACAAATAGTTCGCTCATGACTATTTTTTATCAACCCAAAGGTACGGTATATTCCGTTTTTTACAGGAGAATTTATGCTGCCCGACTCATCAGTCCGTTTAAATAAATACATCAGCGAAAGCGGAATTTGCTCACGCCGCGAAGCGGATCGCTATATCGAGCAAGGCAATGTGTTCCTTAATGGCAAGCGAGCCACCATTGGCGATCAGGTGAAACCCGGCGACGTTGTGAAAGTAAACGGTCAGTTGATTGAGCCTCGGGAAGCCGAAGATTTGGTACTTATCGCCCTGAACAAGCCCGTCGGTATTGTCAGCACCACCGAAGATGGCGAGCGCGATAACATTGTCGATTTCGTTAACCACAGCAAACGCGTGTTCCCGATTGGCCGCCTGGATAAAGACTCCCAGGGGCTGATTTTCCTCACCAATCACGGCGATCTGGTGAATAAGATCCTCCGTGCGGGTAACGATCATGAGAAAGAGTATCTGGTGACGGTCGATAAACCGATTACCGATGAATTTATTCGTGGTATGGGGGCGGGGGTGCCGATCCTCGGGACGGTGACGAAAAAGTGCAAAGTCAAAAAAGAAGCGCCGTTTGTCTTCCGCATTACCCTGGTGCAGGGGCTGAACCGTCAGATCCGGCGCATGTGCGAGCATTTCGGCTATGAAGTGAAAAAGCTGGAACGTACGCGCATTATGAACGTCAGCTTAAGCGGCATTCCGCTGGGTGAGTGGCGCGATTTAACTGATGATGAGTTAATCGACCTCTTTAAGCTCATCGAAAATTCCTCTTCCGAGGCAAAACCTAAAGTGAAGGCCAAACCGAAAACAGCGGGCATCAAACGTCCAGTCGTTAAGATGGAAAAAACGGCGGAAAAAGGCGGTTGCCCGGCGTCCAACGGTAAGCGTTTTACCTCTCCGGGGCGTAAAAAGAAGGGGCGCTAATCAGCGCCTGCCGCGCGTCGACGTATTTGCTGACCAGCTAAATGACGCTTCAGGATCCGGTTTATAAGCCTGCTTTTTCTTCAACTGGCGGGCTTTTTTCGCTTCAGCCTCACGCTCGACCATTAATTTATCGATGTACTCTTTCTTAATGCTGTTGGTTTCGGAGTTGGTCAGTACGCGACCATGCGCAATCCGCGCCCGATCCAGCAGTGTTTTAAGTTCACGCTGCTCGCGTTCAGTCATCTCTTTTTGGGTAATACGGGGGAGTGCCATGATGGTGCCCTCAGTGAGCCAGAGAGTTCAGTGTACGGGAATTCGTTTGCGAGCTGAACTGATAATATTCCTTTGTTCTCTTC
>NZ_CAOLGM010000103.1:0-17330 GCF_948475835.1 uncultured Escherichia sp.
TATATTCACATTAAATATGATTATGTACTTGTTACAAGGATAAGGTTATAAATGAATAAAGTTACAAAAACAGCTATTGTGGGCTTACTTGCGCTTTTCGCAGGTAATGCCGCTGCAACCGATGGTGAAATAGTTTTTGATGGCGAGATTTTAAAATCCGCTTGTGAAATCAATGACTCTGATAAGAAAATTGAAGTTGCTCTTGGTCACTATAATGCCGAACAGTTTCGTTCTGTTGGCGATCGTAGCCCAAAAATTCCATTCACTATTCCTTTAGTTAACTGCCCAGTGACTGGGTGGGAGCACGATAACGGCAACGTTGAAGCGTCTTTCCGTTTATGGCTGGAAACGCGGGATAATGGCACCGTCCCTAACTTCCCTAATCTGGCAAAAGTGGGCTCTTTTGCTGGCACAGCGGCAACAGGTGTGGGTATCCGTATTGACGATGCGGAAAGCGGAAACCTTATGCCACTGAATGCTATGGGGAATGATAACACGGTTTATCAGATCCCAGCGGACTCCAATGGTATTGTCAATGTTGACCTCATCGCTTACTACGTATCAACCGTTGAAGCATCAGAAATCACCCCAGGGGAAGCAGACGCTGTCGTTAACGTAACGCTGGATTACCGTTAATACGTTACGGCGTTATCTGACCTTTCAGATAACGCCCTTTTCCTTCCTCTTTCTCGTTGTATCAGGTTGAAAAATAACTATGTCAAAACGAACATTCGCGGTGATAATAACCTTGTTGTGTAGCTTCTGTATCGGCCAGGCGCTTGCAGGGGGTATCGTTTTACAGCGAACGCGAGTGATCTATGATGCCAGCCGCAAAGAGGCTGCGTTACCTGTCGCAAACAAAGGCGCAGAAACGCCTTATTTACTGCAATCATGGGTAGATAATATAGATGGTACAAGCCGTGCCCCATTTATTATAACCCCACCGCTATTTCGTCTTGAAGCTGGCGATGACTCATCACTGCGAATTATTAAAACAGCTGATAACCTGCCTGAAAATAAAGAGTCGCTGTTCTACATTAATGTTCGTGCCATTCCAGCAAAGAAAAAATCAGATGATGTTAATGCTAACGAGTTGACGCTGGTATTTAAAACACGGATCAAAATGTTTTATCGCCCCGCACACCTGAAGGGACGGGTAAACGATGCGTGGACATCACTGGAATTTAAATGTAGTGACCATTCACTCAATATATATAACCCAACTGAATATTACATCGTATTTGCCGGACTGGCAGTCGATAAAACCGATCTCACAAGCAAAATTGAATATATCGCGCCCGGAGAACATAAACAGTTACCACTTCCTGCATCTGGCGGAAAGAACGTGAAATGGGCTGCAATCAATGATTATGGCGGCAGTTCCGGGACAGAAACTCGTCCACTGCAATAACAAATATAAAAAACACAGGTCATCAGGGAATGCCACAACGACACCACCAGGGACATAAACGCACACCGAAACAGTTGGCGCTCATCATCAAACGCTGTTTGCCGATGGTGCTCACTGGCAGCGGCATGCTTTGCACTACCGCTAACGCCGAAGAGTATTATTTCGACCCCATTATGCTGGAAACTACAAAAAGTGGTATGCAAACAACTGATCTGTCACGTTTTTCAAAAAAATACGCACAACTACCAGGAACTTATCAGGTTGATATCTGGCTGAATAAAAAGAAGGTTTCACAGAAAAAAATTACATTTACCGCCAATGCAGAGCAACTTCTGCAGCCACAGTTTACGGTAGAACAACTACGTGAGCTGGGTATTAAGGTGGATGAAATCCCGGCGCTGGCTGAAAAAGATGACGATAGCGTGATCAACTCGCTTGAACAAATCATTCCCGGTACAGCTGCTGAATTTGATTTCAATCATCAGCGACTTAATTTGAGCATTCCCCAAATTGCACTGTACCGTGATGCAAAAGGTTACGTCTCCCCTTCTCGTTGGGACGATGGTATACCAACGCTGTTTACCAACTACTCGTTTACAGGTTCTGATAACCGTTACCGCCAGGGCAATCGTAGCCAACGACAGTACCTGAATATGCAAAATGGTGCTAATTTTGGCCCCTGGCGATTACGTAACTATTCTACGTGGACACGCAACGATCAGGCGTCAAGCTGGAACACTATCAGTAGTTATTTACAACGTGATATCAAGGCGTTGAAGTCTCAGTTGCTTCTGGGAGAAAGCGCCACCAGCGGCAGTATTTTTTCCAGCTACACCTTTACTGGCGTGCAACTCGCTTCCGACGATAATATGTTGCCAAACAGCCAGCGCGGATTTGCCCCAACGGTACGCGGTATCGCAAACAGTAGTGCAATCGTGACTATCAGGCAAAATGGTTATGTGATCTATCAAAGCAACGTGCCAGCGGGTGCCTTTGAAATTAACGATCTCTACCCCTCTTCCAACAGCGGCGATTTAGAAGTCACGATTGAAGAAAGTGACGGTACGCAACGTCGCTTTATCCAGCCTTATTCTTCATTACCCATGATGCAGCGACCTGGGCATCTAAAATATAGCGCGACCGCTGGACGCTATCGCGCTGATGCAAACAGTGATAGCAAGGAACCAGAATTTGCTGAAGCCACGGCAATATATGGTTTGAATAATACTTTTACGCTGTATGGCGGCCTGCTCGGTTCTGAAGATTATTATGCGCTGGGGATCGGTATCGGCGGCACACTTGGCGCACTGGGCGCGTTGTCGATGGATATCAACAGAGCTGACACCCAATTCGATAACCGGCACTCTTTTCATGGCTATCAATGGCGTACGCAGTACATCAAAGATATCCCGGAAACCAACACCAATATCGCTGTTAGCTACTATCGCTATACCAACGATGGCTATTTTAGTTTTGATGAAGCCAATACCCGCAATTGGGACTATAACAGTCGCCAAAAAAGTGAAATTCAATTCAACATCAGCCAGACAATATTTGATGGGGTAAGTCTGTATGCCTCCGGTTCGCAGCAAGACTATTGGGGCAATAACGATAAAAACAGGAATATCTCAGTTGGGGTTTCCGGCCAGCAATGGGGAATTGGTTACAGCCTGAATTATCAATACAGTCGCTACACGGATCAAAATAATGACCGCGCACTCTCTTTGAATCTCAGTATTCCGTTAGAACGCTGGTTACCGCGTAGCCGGGTTTCCTATCAGATGACCAGCCAGAAAGATCGCCCAACCCAACATGAAATGCGTCTTGATGGCTCACTGCTGGATGATGGTCGCCTGAGCTATAGCCTGGAACAAAGTCTGGATGACGATAACAACCATAACAGTAGCCTGAACGCCAGTTACCGTTCACCTTATGGCACCTTCAGTGCCGGATACAGTTACGGTAATGACAGCAGCCAATACAATTACGGCGTTACCGGCGGCGTGGTTATCCATCCTCATGGCGTGACGCTCTCGCAATATCTGGGCAACGCTTTTGCGCTTATCGATGCTAATGGGGCTTCTGGCGTGAGGATACAAAACTATCCGGGGATTGCTACTGATCCCTTTGGCTATGCAGTGGTTCCTTATCTCACGACTTACCAGGAAAACCGTCTCTCGGTAGATACTACGCAGCTGCCCGATAACGTCGATCTTGAGCAAACAACACAGTTTGTGGTGCCCAACAGAGGTGCAATGGTAGCGGCGCGTTTCAACGCCAATATCGGTTATCGCGTACTTGTTACAGTCAGCGATCGCAACGGTAAACCGTTGCCCTTTGGCGCTCTTGCCAGCAACGATGAGACGGGGCAACAAAGTATCGTCGATGAGGGCGGCATACTATATCTCTCTGGGATATCGAGTAAATCACAAAGCTGGACTGTACGCTGGGGAAATCAGGCAGATCAACAATGTCAGTTTGCTTTTAGTACACCGGATTCAGAACCAACAACCTCTGTATTACAAGGCACGGCGCAGTGCCATTAAGGATAAAAAAATGAAAAGAGCGCCTCTTATAACAGGACTTTTGTTGATATCCACATCCTGCGCTTATGCCTCCTCAGGAGGGTGTGGAGCCGACAGCACTAGCGGTGCGACAAATTACAGCAGTGTGGTTGATGATGTTACGGTGAACCAGACAGATAACGTGACAGGACGGGAGTTTACCTCTGCAACGCTAAGTAGCACTAACTGGCAATACGCCTGTTCCTGCTCTGCGGGTAAGGCAGTTAAACTTGTCTATATGGTCAGCCCCGTACTTACCACCACTGGACATCAGACAGGATATTACAAACTCAATGACAGCCTGGATATTAAAACCACATTACAGGCAAACGACATTCCAGGACTCACAACCGACCAGGTTGTCTCTGTTAACACCCGATTCACACAGATAAAAAGCAGCACCGTATATTCTGCTGCAACCCAAACGGGTGTTTGCCAGGGTGACACGTCTCGTTATGGACCCGTTAATATTGGTGCAAATACCACCTTTACCCTGTATGTCACCAAGCCATTTCTCGGCTCGATGACCATTCCGAAAACGGATATTGCCGTCATTAAAGGCGCGTGGGTCGATGGAATGGGAAGCCCGTCTACAGGTGACTTCCATGATTTAGTCAAGTTATCGATTCAGGGAAATCTCACCGCCCCACAGTCGTGCAAAATTAATCAGGGCGATGTTATTAAGGTTAATTTTGGATTCATCAATGGTCAGAAGTTTACCACCCGCAATGCCATGCCAGACGGTTTTACTCCAGTAGACTTTGATATCACTTATGACTGTGGCGATACTTCAAAGATTAAAAACTCGTTGCAAATGCGCATCGACGGTACAACTGGGGTAGTAGACCAGTACAACCTGGTCGCCAGGCGAAGAAGTTCAGACAATGTGCCCGATGTCGGTATTCGTATTGAAAATCTCGGCGGCGGAGTTGCAAATATTCCTTTTCAGAACGGTATCCTTCCCGTTGATCCTTCCGGGCATGGCACCGTCAATATGCGCGCCTGGCCAGTTAATCTGGTCGGTGGTGAGCTGGAAACAGGAAAATTTCAGGGCACAGCCACCATTACCGTCATGGTGCGGTAAAAGAAGACGTTGCGTTTTGATTAACGCAACGCTTCGGCACTGTTACCCCTGCTGCTCCAGCGCATACTTATACAGCGCATTTTTCTTCACGCCATGAATTTCTGCGACCAGCGCCGCCGCTTTTTTCAGCGGCAGTTCTGCCTGTAGCAGCGCCAGCGTGCGCAGGGCATCGGCGGGTAAGTCTTCTTCCTGTGCTTTATGACCTTCGACAATCAGCACCATTTCGCCTTTGCGACGGTTTTCATCTTCCTTTACCCACGCCAGCAGTTCGCCAACGGGCGCGCCGTGAATGGTTTCCCAGGTTTTGGTCAGCTCACGCGCCAGAACCACGTAGCGGGATTCGCCTAATACCGCAACGATATCTTCCAGGCTATCTAACAGACGGTGGGTGGATTCATAAAAAATCAGCGTGCGCGGCTCCGCTTCAATGGCTTTTAGCGCATCACGGCGGCCTTTTGATTTGGCAGGTAAAAAGCCTTCGTAACAGAAACGGTCAGAGGGTAAACCCGCGGCGCTTAACGCAGTGATAGCAGCACACGGCCCGGGTAGCGGCACCACACGAATCCCCGCTTCACGGCAGGTACGCACCAGATGGTAGCCAGGATCGTTAATTAGCGGCGTTCCGGCATCGGAAACCAGCGCAATGTTTTGCCCCTCTTGCAGCTTCGCCAGCAGCGTTTCGGCTTTTTGTTGTTCGTTATGGTCGTGCAGCGCAAACAACCGGGCATTAATCCCAAAATGTTGCAGCAATAAACCGGTGTGACGAGTATCCTCGGCGGCAATCAGATCAACGGCCTGTAATACCTCTAACGCTCGCTGGGTGATATCCGCCAGATTGCCGATTGGCGTCGGTACAATGTAAAGCTGGCCCTGAGAATTATCCGCCGATTGGTGTTGTTTCATTGTGTCGTCCGTATTGCCGATTTAATATTGAGCATTGCGTAAAAAAATATCACTGGATACATTATGGTACCCTCAACATTTTCTCGTTTGAAAGCCGCGCGTTGTCTGCCTGTTGTTCTGGCAGCCCTGATTTTCGCCGGTTGTGGCACCCATACTCCCGATCAGTCCACTGCTTATATGCAGGGCACGGCGCAGGCTGATTCTGCCTTTTATCTTCAGCAGATGCAGCAAAGCTCTGATGATACCAGGATCAACTGGCAATTACTCGCCATTCGTGCACTGGTGAAAGAAGGTAAAACCGGGCAGGCGGTTGAGTTGTTTAACCAACTACCGCAAGAACTGAACGATTCTCAGCGTCGCGAGAAAACACTGCTGGCGGTAGAGATTAAACTGGCGCAGAAAGATTTTGCTGGCGCGCAAAACTTGCTGGCGAAAATCACACCTGCCGATTTAGAACAAAACCAGCAAGCGCGTTACTGGCAGGCAAAAATCGATGCCAGCCAGGGGCGTCCTTCCATTGATTTACTGCGCGCGTTAATTGCTCAGGAACCGCTGCTCGGCGCGAAAGAAAAACAGCAGAATATTGATGCCACCTGGCAGGCGCTCTCCTCCATGACTCAGGAACAGGCGAATACGCTGGTGATCAACGCCGACGAAAATATTCTGCAAGGCTGGCTGGATCTGCAGCGCGTCTGGTTTGATAACCGTAACGATCCCGACATGATGAAAGCCGGGATCGCCGACTGGCAAAAACGTTATCCGAACAATCCGGGCGCGAAAATGCTGCCAACGCAGTTGGTTAACGTAAAAGCGTTTAAACCAGCCTCGACCAACAAAATCGCCCTGCTGTTGCCGCTGAATGGCCAGGCAGCGGTATTTGGTCGCACTATTCAGCAAGGCTTTGAAGCGGCGAAAAATATCGGCACTCAGCCAGTGGCGGCTCAGGTAGCTGCCGCACCTGCCGCAGACGTAGCTGAACAACCTCAGCCGCAAACTGCGGATGGCGTTGCCAGCCCGGCACAAGCCTCGGTTAGCGATCTGACCGGTGAACAGCCTGCGGCACAGCCAGCGCCTGTAAGCACCCCGGCAGCAACCACCACAGCGGTAAGCGCGCCAGCGAATCCATCCGCAGAACTGAAAATCTACGATACCTCATCACAACCACTTAGCCAGATCTTAAGCCAGGTTCAGCAGGATGGCGCGAGTATTGTGGTTGGTCCGTTGCTGAAAAATAACGTTGAAGAGTTGCTTAAGAGCAACACCCCGCTGAACGTGCTGGCACTGAACCAGCCGGAGAATATCGAAAACCGCGTCAATATTTGTTACTTCGCGCTTTCACCGGAAGACGAAGCGCGCGATGCAGCGCGTCATATTCGTGACCAGGGTAAACAAGCGCCGCTGGTGCTGATCCCACGCAGTTCATTGGGCGATCGCGTAGCCAATGCGTTTGCGCAAGAGTGGCAGAAACTAGGCGGCGGCACCGTTCTGCAACAAAAATTTGGTTCCACCAGCGAATTACGCGCGGGTGTTAACGGCGGTTCTGGTATTGCTTTAACGGGTAGCCCGATTACTCCCAGAGCGACAACCGACTCCGGCATGACGACCAACAATCCAACGCTGCAAACCACGCCAACCGATGACCAGTTCACCAATAATGGCGGTCGTGTCGATGCGGTGTACATTGTGGCAACGCCGGGTGAAATCGCTTTTATCAAACCGATGATCGCCATGCGTAACGGTAGCCAGAGCGGTGCAATGCTGTACGCCAGCTCCCGCAGCGCACAAGGCACCGCAGGCCCGGATTTCCGTCTGGAGATGGAAGGTTTGCAGTACAGCGAAATCCCGATGCTGGCAGGCGGTAATCTACCGTTAATGCAGCAGGCACTCAGCGCGGTGAATAACGATTATTCACTGGCTCGCATGTATGCGATGGGCGTCGATGCCTGGTCGCTGGCAAATCATTTCTCACAAATGCGCCAGGTTCAGGGTTTTGAAATCAACGGTAATACCGGAAGCCTGACGGCTAACCCGGATTGCGTGATTAACAGGAAGTTATCATGGCTACAGTACCAACAAGGTCAGGTAGTCCCCGCCAGTTAACCACTAAACAGACCGGCGATGTGTGGGAAGCACAAGCGCGTCGCTGGCTGGAAGGCAAAGGACTGCGGTTTATCGCCGCTAACGTGAACGAGCGTGGCGGCGAGATCGATCTGATAATGCGTGAAGGCCGGACCACCGTTTTTGTCGAGGTACGCTATCGCCGCTCTGCGCTTTATGGCGGCGCGGCAGCCAGTGTGACCCGCAGCAAACAACACAAACTATTACAGACTGCCCGCTTGTGGCTCGCGCGTCATAATGGGAGTTTTGATACTGTGGATTGCCGGTTCGATGTGGTAGCCTTCACCGGGAATGAGGTTGAGTGGATTAAGGATGCCTTTAATGACCACTCATAATTAAGGTTTAAGGATTAGCGTGCAAGAAAGAATTAAAGCTTGCTTCACTGAAAGCATTCAAACTCAAATTGCGGCGGCAGAGGCGCTTCCGGATGCCATCTCCCGTGCAGCCATGACGCTGGTTCAGTCTCTGCTCAATGGCAACAAAATCCTCTGTTGTGGTAATGGAACTTCCGCTGCCAATGCACAGCATTTTGCTGCCAGCATGATCAACCGTTTCGAAACGGAGCGGCCCAGCTTACCTGCCATTGCACTAAATACTGATAATGTTGTCTTAACGGCGATTGCCAACGATCGCTTACATGATGAAGTGTATGCAAAACAGGTGCGGGCGCTGGGTCATGCGGGAGATGTATTGTTAGCCATTTCCACCCGTGGCAACAGCCGCGATATTGTAAAAGCGGTAGAAGCTGCCGTTACGCGTGATATGACTATTGTGGCATTGACCGGCTATGACGGCGGCGAACTTGCAGGTTTGTTAGGGCCACAAGATGTGGAGATCCGCATTCCTTCGCATCGTAGTGCTCGCATTCAGGAAATGCATATGCTGACGGTAAATTGCCTGTGCGATCTGATCGATAACACGCTTTTCCCTCACCAGGATGTTTAAGGAGAATACATGAAGGCATTATCGCCAATCGCAGTCCTTATTTCCGCGCTGCTGTTGCAAGGTTGTGTTGCCGCTGCCGTAGTGGGTACCGCTGCTGTGGGTACCAAAGCCGCAACTGACCCACGCAGTGTCGGCACCCAGGTGGACGATGGTACCCTGGAAGTGCGCGTGAACAGCGCATTGTCGAAAGACGAACAGATTAAGAAAGAAGCCCGTATTAATGTCACGGCGTATCAGGGCAAAGTGCTGCTGGTTGGGCAGTCACCAAACGCTGAACTTTCGGCTCGCGCCAAACAGATTGCTATGGGCGTAGACGGTGCCAACGAAGTGTATAACGAGATTCGTCAGGGCCAGCCGATTGGTCTGGGCGAAGCGTCTAACGATACGTGGATCACCACCAAAGTGCGTTCGCAGCTCTTAACCAGCGACCTGGTGAAATCGTCCAACGTGAAAGTGACCACCGAAAACGGTGAAGTGTTCCTGATGGGGCTGGTGACTGAACGTGAAGCGAAAGCGGCGGCAGATATTGCCAGCCGGGTGAGCGGCGTAAAGCGGGTAACCACAGCGTTTACGTTTATTAAATAGCAGCCCCTTGTAATGCCTGATGCGACGCTTGCCGCGTCTTATCAGGCCTACAACGATGCAAACCGTAGGTCGGATAAGGCGTTTACGCCGCATCCGACATGTTTTCCCTCAAATCAGAACAACAGCGCCAGCCCGCCGACAATCACACCAGACACTGCCACCATCGCCCCTGTCAGCCATAAGGCTTTCGCCGGGAACGCTTTGCGCAGCATAATCAGTGACGGCAAACTCACCGCCGGGAGCGTCATCAACAATGCCAGCGCCGGAGCAGTTCCCATACCTGCCAGCATCATCGTTTGTACAATCGGAATTTCTGCTGCCGTGGGAATGACAAACAAGCATCCTGCTACCGCCATCGCCATCACCCACATCAGGCTGTTATCGACAGCACCATCGGCATGGGGGAATAACCAGACGCGAGCGGCACCCAACACCAGTACTGCAAGGATGTAAACCGGGATCGTACTCCAGAAAAGCGTCCATAGCGCCCTGCCCCAGCGGCTAAAAAAACCGCCCTGTGCTTCCGGTATGTCAATTTCGACCGGTGCCTGCGTTTGCGGTGTTTCACGCACCCATTTTTGCACCAGCGTCGCAATCAGCAACACCATCACCAGCCCGGCCACCAGACGAATCGCCGCAAAACCCCAGCCGAGGACAAACCCCATAAACACCAGCGTCGCCGGGTTTAACACCGGATTGCCCATCCAGAATGCCAGCGCACCGCCCATCGACACCTGTTGGCGACGCATTCCCGCCGCGACCGGAGCCGCACAGCAGGTACACATCATGCCCGGCAGCGAAAACAGCGTTCCCAGCAGCGTGCCGCGAAAGCGCGATTGCCCAAGCGTACGCAACAACCAGTCACGCGGGATCAGCACCTGAATCAACGAACCGAGGATCACCCCCAGCACTGCCGCTTTCCATACCGCGAGGAAATAGATCATCGCGTAATCCAACGCCGCCTGCCACGGATTAGCATCCGCCTGCGCAAGGATAGATTTACCGATACTGTGGGTTTCGGCAGCAGTAAACGCTTTGCCGTAGTAAGGTTGCCATTTCACATACCAGAGACCGGCAATGACAACGAGAAAGAAAAGCGCGGGTTTCCACCACTGAATGGGCGTTGCCGCCTGAGATGAAGACTGACCAGTCATAGCATTCCCCAGGAATAAGTTATGATAATTGAGCGCGTGAATATTACGCTCACTATCAATTCTTGGGAATAATTATTCAGCTCTTTTGCGTAATTCTGAAGAGCTTAAAATCGTCACACCTTCATGCCCGGGCCGCATCGCCTCTGCCAGCATGACCCGCGCCACGTCTCTCGCATCAATGGATTTCCAGTTACCGGGTAATAAACGGAACAGCGGCGCAAAAAGCGTTTCGTTCATCCGCTGTTTGCTACGATCGCCCACTAACATCGACGGGCGAGCAATGGTCAATTTCGGCCAGTTCTGGGCGATTAATGCTTCTTCCATCTCCCCTTTGACGCGGTTATAGAAAAACGGCGAGTGGGCATTGGCACCCATAGCACTGACCACCAGCATATGCTGCGCGCCCAGTCGCCGCCCGGTTAATGCGGTATCCACTACCAGCGTGTAATCGGCATGAATAAACGCCTCTTTGCTCCCCGCTTCTCGCCGCGTGGTGCCGAGACAACAAAACACAATGTCGATGGGATCGGTGACCTGCGCCAGCGCGTCACTCAGTTGCGGATCATGGGGATTAAACACCCCGGGCATATCGCCCAACGGACGTCGCGTCGGCGCAGCAATGGCGTTAACTTTCGGTTCGTTAATCAACATCCGCAGCAGGTGACCGCCCACCAGCCCCGTTGCGCCTGTAATCAGTACCTGACTCATCTTCGCTCCTTTACAGAATTGTCTGCCTTGCGCTCCACGGCTCATGCACCAGGCTTAATAGACCATGAGGTAATTATCCCCGATTGTGGGAAATTCGCCTCATCCAATGCAACAACGCGGAGGAAGCATGAGTAAGAAAATTGCCGTTTTAATCACTGATGAATTTGAGGATTCAGAATTTACTTCACCCGCAGACGAGTTCCGTAAAGCCGGACACGAAGTGATTACCATTGAAAAACAAGCGGGTAAAACGGTGAAAGGCAAAAAAGGAGAAGCCAGCGTGACCATCGATAAATCCATCGATGAAGTGACGCCTGCGGAGTTTGATGCCCTGCTGCTACCGGGCGGCCATTCACCGGATTATCTGCGTGGGGACAACCGTTTTGTCACCTTTACCCGTGATTTTGTGAATAGTGGCAAACCGGTGTTTGCCATCTGTCACGGCCCGCAGTTGCTGATCAGCGCCGATGTGATTCGGGGGCGCAAGCTGACCGCAGTTAAACCGATCATTATTGATGTTAAAAATGCGGGCGCGGAATTTTACGATCAGGAAGTTGTGGTTGATAAAGATCAGCTGGTTACCAGCCGGACACCGGACGATCTGCCAGCGTTTAACCGCGAGGCGTTACGCCTGCTCGGTGCCTGAGTCGCGTAGCCAAATCATTTTTTTACCAAAGCCCAGCGTGTTGTCGGTGAATTTGATTTCATCGAGCCGGATTTCCCATACCGGGGCCGACAGCATTCTGGCAACCGGAAAGCGACGGTTGTACGCCTTGCGTGCGAGGTCGCTTTCCTCACCTTCCAGCCTGCGGATCTCACCTTTAAACTGCACACCGCGAATTAACGCTACTGTTTTCGGCTGACCGTTTACCGTTCCGGCAACTGCCGCCTGCGGCCCACTCATCTGCGCATGACGTGTTTTTTCTTCCGTCAAAATGTAGAAGGCGACTTTCTGTGCATCAAAAAGATAAAAGGCATTGGCGCACCAGAGTTCCCCTTCCTGCTGCACACACCAGGTGACAACATGTTGTTTTGCCAGCCAACGACTGATGGCGGTGAGTGTTTCCATTGCTGTTCTCTTTTATACTGTTGGCCTGACCTTAACATGTGACGCAGACGATGACACCCTGGTATCTTTACTTGATCCGTACCGCCGACAATAAGCTTTATACCGGGATCACCACGGATGTCGAACGCCGCTATCAGCAACATCAAAGCGGCAAAGGGGCGAAAGCACTGCGCGGGAAAGGAGAACTGACGCTGGCGTTTTCTGCGCCAGTGGGCGATCGTTCGCTGGCGTTACGGGCAGAATATCGCGTTAAGCAACTGACCAAACGGCAAAAAGAGCGTCTGGTAGCGGAAGGCGCAGGGTTTGCAGAGCTGTTGAGCAGCCTGCAAACCCCAAAGATTAAAAGCGATTGAAATGCTCGTGATACTCAACCAGGCCGGTAACGCCATTCAGCGCGTCATCCGCTAAACGATGTACCTGGAAGGCGCTTTCAGTGCCCGGCCAGCGGCAACGCAGATCGTGATGCGCCGCCAGTTCAAAGCCGAAACGACTGTACAGCGCCGGATCGCCCAGCGTCACCACTGCGGCATAGCCGAACTCATTAAGCGAATCGAGTCCTTCATAGACCAGTTGGCGTGCCAGCCCCTGTCCACGGTATTTTTCATCAACCGCCAACGGTGCCATGCCGACCCATTGCAGGTCTTCGCCCTGCACATCAACCGGACTAAATGCCACATAGCCAATGACCTGCCCTTCGTCATCTGTCGCCACCAGCCCCAGCGTCAGAAAGCCATCTTCACGCAGATCGTGAACCAGCTTCGCTTCCGCATCACTTTCGAATGAGCGACGCAGCAGGGCATCAATACCCGGCGCATCAATGGGAATTTCTACTCGAATTAGCATGGTTCACCTACCGATGTCTGTTTGGTTTCAGGCGCGGTTTTCATTCCCGCCTCAACAAAATCCGCCAGTTGCAGCAGCATCATGCGTAAGGCTTTCGGCATTTGCTCCAGTTCAATGGCGTCCATCAGGTTTTTCACATACAGCCCCAGCTCCGTATCGCCTTCAATCACCAGCCGACGCTGGAAGAAGAGCGTATCCGGATCTTGTTTACGCGCCGCAATCATCAGCAGATCGCTGGCGTCGGCACTAAAACTCACATCAGCTTGCGCGTTCTGGCTGACCACCAGTTTGCCATTCACCACCGAGGTAAACCATTGCAGGTCAATATCACGCACATGAATACTTAACCAGCGGCCTTCAAGAAACTCCAGCTCACCATCATCCAGCGCCTGACGGAATTGCCAGCTTAAGACCTGCTCAAGAACCTGGCGTTTTAGCGCAAATGGCGTCAGTTTTACCGGTACACTCAACAGAGATGGCCCCAAATGCACAATACGGGAACGCAGTTTATCCAACACGAGTTTTACTCCCTGTTTCAACAATCATCCTATTTTGCCATATCAGAAAAATAACATAGCGGTATAAATCAACAATTCCATATGAAATTGCTGCTACCACCAATACAACTTTAACTGCCTTAAATCAAAAATTGTCGCAGCAAGGTTAACTAAAATCCCAGTTCGTTAACATTTTTGCGTTTTGATAGCGCAACCTTCAGGAAAAATTATGGAGCTGCTCTGCCCTGCCGGAAATCTCCCGGCGCTTAAGGCGGCCATCGAAAACGGCGCAGATGCTGTTTATATCGGGCTAAAAGATGATACCAATGCCCGTCACTTCGCCGGCCTTAACTTTACCGAGAAAAAATTGCAGGAAGCGGTGAGTTTTGTCCATCAACATCGCCGCAAACTTCACATCGCGATTAACACTTTTGCGCATCCGGACGGTTACGCCCGTTGGCAGCGCGCCGTGGATATGGCGGCGCAGCTGGGTGCCGACGCGCTGATCCTCGCCGACCTCGCCATGCTGGAATACGCCGCCGAGCGTTATCCGCATATTGAGCGCCACGTATCGGTGCAGGCTTCGGCGACCAATGAAGAGGCGATTAACTTTTATCATCGCCATTTTGACGTTGCCCGCGTGGTGCTGCCGCGCGTGTTGTCGATTCATCAGGTGAAACAGCTGGCACGGGTCACACCTGTACCACTGGAAGTGTTTGCTTTCGGCAGCCTGTGCATTATGTCGGAAGGCCGTTGCTATCTGTCGTCGTATCTGACGGGTGAGTCGCCTAACACCGTGGGCGCGTGTTCTCCGGCCCGTTTCGTGCGCTGGCAACAAACGCCGCAGGGGCTGGAATCCCGCCTGAACGAAGTGCTGATCGACCGTTATCAGGACGGCGAAAACGCAGGTTATCCGACGCTGTGTAAAGGGCGTTATCTGGTGGACGGCGAGCGCTATCACGCGCTGGAAGAACCAACCAGTCTCAATACCCTGGAACTGCTGCCGGAGTTAATGGCGGCGAATATTGCTTCGGTGAAAATTGAAGGCCGCCAGCGTAGCCCGGCGTATGTCAGCCAGGTGGCGAAAGTCTGGCGTCAGGCTATCGACCGTTGTAAGGCCGATCCGCAAAACTTCATACCGCAAAGCGCGTGGATGGAGACGCTCGGGTCGATGTCCGAAGGCACGCAGACCACCCTTGGCGCGTATCACCGTAAATGGCAGTGAGAAGAGCAATGAAATATTCCTTAGGGCCAGTGCTGTGGTACTGGCCAAAAGAGACGCTGGAAGATTTTTATCAGCAGGCCGCCACCAGCAGCGCCGACGTGATTTATCTTGGTGAAGCGGTATGCAGCAAGCGCCGGGCAACCAAAGTTGGCGACTGGCTGGAGATGGCAAAATCGCTCGCCGGAAGTGGCAAGCAGATTGTGCTCTCCACGCTGGCGCTGGTGCAGGCATCCTCTGAACTGGGCGAACTGAAACGCTATGTTGAGAACGGTGAGTTTCTGATTGAAGCCAGCGATCTCGGCGTGGTGAATATGTGCGCTGAACGCAAACTGCCGTTCGTCGCCGGGCACGCGCTGAACTGCTACAACGCGGTGACGCTGAAAATATTGCTCAAACAGGGCATGATGCGCTGGTGTATGCCGGTGGAGCTTTCCCGCGACTGGCTGGTGAATCTGCTTAATCAGTGCGATGAGCTGGGCATTCGCAACCAGTTTGAAGTGGAAGTCCTGAGCTACGGTCATCTACCGCTGGCCTACTCCGCCCGCTGCTTTACCGCGCGTTCGGAAGACCGCCCGAAAGATGAGTGTGAAACCTGCTGCATTAAGTATCCGAACGGGCGCAACGTGCTGTCGCAGGAAAACCAACAAGTGTTTGTACTCAATGGCATTCAGACCATGAGCGGCTACGTTTACAACCTCGGTAACGAGCTGGCATCCATGCAGGGGCTGGTTGATGTGGTCCGCCTGTCACCGCAGGGTACTGACACTTTCGCGATGCTCGACGCCTTCCGCGCTAATGAAAATGGCGCTGCGCCACTACCGTTGACGGCAAACAGCGACTGTAACGGCTACTGGCGGCGGCTGGCCGGGCTGGAGCTGCAAGCCTAAGTAAATATGCTCGTCATACTTCAAGTTGCATGTGCTGCATCTGCATTCGTTCACCCCAGTCACTTACTTATGTAAGCTCCTGGGGATTCACTCTCTTGTCGCCTTCCTGCAACTCGAATTATTTAGAGCACAGCTCACTTTGTTAACAACTTTAACTACTCTTTAATGCAGTATTAAAGATTAATCGGTAACAAAGTGAGCTGTTATGACTGATAAAACCATTGCGTTTTCGCTACTCGATCTGGCCCCCATTCCCGAAGGTTCTTCAGCGCGGGAAGCATTCTCCCACTCTCTCGATCTCGCCCGTCTGGCTGAAAAGCGCGGCTATCATCGCTACTGGCTGGCAGAACACCACAATATGACTGGCATTGCCAGTGCTGCCACGTCGGTATTGATTGGCTATCTGGCGGCGAATACCACCACGCTGCATCTGGGGTCTGGCGGCGTGATGTTGCCTAACCACTCACCGTTGGTCATTGCCGAACAGTTCGGCACGCTCAATACACTCTATCCGGGGCGAATCGATTTGGGGCTGGGTCGTGCGCCAGGTAGTGACCAACGGACAATGATGGCGCTGCGTCGCCATATGAGCGGCGATATTGATAATTTCCCCCGCGATGTCGCGGAGCTGGTGGACTGGTTTGACGCCCGCGATCCCAATCCGCATGTGCGCCCGGTACCAGGCTATGGCGAGAAAATCCCCGTGTGGTTGTTAGGCTCCAGCCTTTACAGCGCGCAACTGGCGGCGCAGCTTGGTCTGCCGTTCGCGTTTGCCTCACACTTCGCGCCGGATATGTTGTTCCAGGCGCTGCATCTTTATCGCAGCAACTTCAAACCGTCGGCACGACTGGAAAAACCATACGCGATGGTGTGCATCAATATTATCGCCGCCGATAGCAACCGCGACGCTGAGTTTCTGTTTACCTCAATGCAGCAAGCCTTTGTGAAGTTGCGCCGTGGCGAAACCGGGCAACTGCCGCCACCGATTCAAAATATGGATCAGTTCTGGTCGCCGTCCGAACAGTATGGTGTGCAGCAGGCGCTGAGTATGTCGTTGGTAGGTGATAAAGCGAAAGTGCGTCATGGCTTGCAGTCGATCCTGCGCGAAACCGACGCCGATGAGATTATGGTCAACGGGCAGATTTTCGACCACCAGGCGCGGCTGCATTCGTTTGAGCTGGCGATGGATGTTAAGGAAGAGTTGTTGGGATAGTGTGTCTTAACGCGGGAAGCCTTATCCGAGCTGGCAACGCTGTCCTACGTAGATACTGTTATGGCCTGCAAGTTTTTTCCTGGTCCGGTTTCCCGGATTGCAGGCATGCCAGACACAGCGCCGT
>NZ_CAOLGM010000104.1:0-17064 GCF_948475835.1 uncultured Escherichia sp.
GGGTTTCGGGATCGAGATATACAGCCAGATATTCAGCGCAATGGTGCCAAGCAGCACCACGCCCACCAGACGGGTATGATTGAGCACCCATTTCAGTGACTTGCCGTAGCCTTGTTGCAGGGCTACCAACATGCGACCAAAACCACGCAGTCGCTTTTGCTCGCGCGGCTTGCTGGCTTTCAGCATCCAGCCACACATCATTGGCGTTAATGTCAGAGAAACCAGCAACGAAATACCAATGGCGACAGAAAGCGTCACGGCAAATTCGCGTAACAGTCGGCCCGGCAATCCGCCCATCAACAGCAGCGGCAGGAACACCGCCACCAGTGACAGACTCATCGACAGCACCGTAAAACCGACTTCGCGAGTACCTTGCAGTGCGGCTTGCAACGGTTTCATTCCCGCTTCCAGATGACGGGCAATGTTTTCCAGCACCACGATGGCGTCATCCACCACGAAACCAGTAGCGATGGTGAGCGCCATTAACGAAAGATTATTGAGACTGAAACCGCACAGGTACATCGCCGCAAACGTACCAATCAGCGAAACCGGCACCGCAACGGCGGGAATAATAGTTGCGCGACCCGAGCGCAGGAATAAAAACACCACCAGAATCACCAGCGCCACCGAGATAATCAGCGTTTGCTCGACTTCTTCCAGCGAGGCGCGAATGGTGGGGGAGCGATCCTGAGCAATTTGCAGATCAATCGCCGCCGGAATGGTTTCCTGCAACTCCGGTAATTTTGCCCGGATGCTGTCAACCGTCTGGATAATATTGGCTTCCGGCAGCTTGCGGATCATCAGCAAAATAGCCGGTTTGGCATTGGTCATCCCGGCGTTACGTACATCCTGTACAGAGTCGGTCACTGTCGCCACATCGCCCAGACGAACCGCGCCGCCGTTGTTGTAATGAATAATCAGCGGCTGATATTCGGCGGCGGTTTTTAGCTCATCATTGGTCTGGATCTGCCAGCGGTGAGTGCCATCTTCCAGCGCCCCCTGCGGTTTACGCACGTTGGCATTGCTGATGGCAGTGCGTACGTCGTCCAGCGAGACGCCCTGATTAAACAGCGCCTGCGGATTCAGCCCGACGCGTACGGCGGGCAGTGAGCTGCCGCCGACATCGACATCACCAACACCGTCGATTTGCGAAATCGTCGGAGCCAGCTGCGTCGAGGCGAAATCGTACAGTTCACCCTGCGAATAAGTATCGGATGTCAGCGTGAGGATCATAATTGGCGCATCCGACGGGTTAGCTTTGCGATAGGTCGGACGGCTGGGCATCCCGCTGGGCAGCAAACTTTGTGCAGCGTTGATCGCCGCCTGCACATCGCGCGCCGCGCCGTTGATATCCCGGTCAAAATCAAACTGCAAAATAATACGCGTGCTGCCGAGCGAACTGCTGGAGGTCATTTCACTGACTCCGGCAATGCGCCCAAGTGAGCGCTCCAGCGGCGTGGCAACGGAAGACGCCATTGTTTCTGGTGACGCACCGGGCAGCGAGGCGCTGACCATAATCACCGGAAAATCGACCTGCGGCAGCGGGGCGACCGGCAGCATACGGAAGCCCAGTATGCCGCACAGGGTAATGGCAACCGACAGTAAAATCGTCGCCACCGGACGGTAAATGAAGAGGGCAAAAAACTTCACTTACGCCTCCTCTTCATGGCGAGCAAAGCGACTTTTGGTCCACAATGCCAGGCGGTCGAACAGCAGATAAATCACCGGCGTGGTAAACAGCGTCAGCACCTGGCTGACAATCAGGCCGCCGACCATGCCGATACCTAACGGACGACGCAGTTCCGCGCCGACCCCGGTACTCAACATCAGCGGCAGCGCGCCAAGCAGAGCCGCCAGAGTGGTCATCAGGATCGGACGAAAACGCAACAGACAAGCCTGGTAGATTGCCTCGCGCGGCGACATGCCTTGCTCGCGCTCGGCAGCCAGCGCGAAGTCGATCATCATGATGGCGTTCTTCTTCACGATACCGATCAGCAAAATAATGCCGATAATCGCAATCACATCCAGTTCGCTACCAGCAATCAGCAACGCCAGCAGTGCGCCAACCCCTGCGGTGGGTAGCGTCGAGAGAATGGTGATCGGGTGAATAAAGCTCTCGTACAGAATGCCGAGCACGATATACATCGCCACCACCGCCGCGACAATCAGCCAGACAGTGCTGCCCAGCGCCGACTGGAAGGCGAGGGTGCTGCCCTGGAACTGCGTGGTGATATCCACCGGCAGATTCAGCGTCTTTTCGGTGTCCATAATCGCCTGCACCGCATCGCCCAGCGAATAGTTATCCGGCACGTTAAAGGAGATGGTCGTTACCGGGAACTGATCCAGATGGTTGATGGAAAGCGGCGCAAAACGCTGTTCAACTTTGGCAATTGAGCTTAACGGCACCACGCCGCCGTCGCTACTGGTCAGGCGAATGGTATCCAGCGCCGCGAGGCCCGGGGTAATTTCGGTGTTGTGCTCCAGCACTACGCGATACTGGTTAGCCTGAGTATAAATAGTGGAAATCAGTCGCTGACCAAACGCGTTGTACAGGGCGTTATCGACATCCGCCATGCTGATCCCCAGACGGCTGGCGCTGTCGCGATCAACATTGACATACGCCACCAGCCCTTTGTCCTGCCAGTCGCTGGAGACATCAGAAAGCTGTGGCAGTTGCTGGAGTTTTTCCATCAACTGTGGCACCCAGGTACTGAGCGCATCCAGTGAGGTGGCCTGCAAGGTAAACTGGTACTGGGTGCGGCTGACCTGAGTATCAATAGTCAGATCCTGCGTTGGTTGCAGGAAGAGATCGACGCCCGGCACTTTATCCACCGCCGTTTGCAGACGGGCAATGACTTTTTGCACTCGGTCATCACGTTCATCCAGCGGTTTGAGGTTGATTTGTAAACGTGCACTATTCAGCGACGGGTTAGTGCCATCAACGCCAACAAATGAGGTCAGGCTTTGCACTGCCGGATCCTGCAAAATCACGTCCGCGACCTGGCGTTGTCGCTGGGCCATATTGGCAAAGGAGCTGGATTGCGGTGCCTGCAAAGTGCCCTGAATAATGCCGTTGTCCTGTACCGGGAAGAAACCTTTCGGAATGAACACCCATAAGAGAACGCTAAGCAGCAGCGTGCTGAGCGCCACGCTTAAGGTCAGCCACGGATGATTCAGCACCTTCGCCAGTCCACGACCATAGGCGGCGATTATCCTGTCGAACATTTTTTCCGAGGCACGGGAGAATCGGTTCTGTTTACGCAGCGACTCCTGGCTGAGCATCCGCGCGCACATCATCGGTGTCAGGGTCAGCGACACCACCGCTGAGATCAAAATCGCTACCGCCAGGGTAATAGCAAATTCGCGGAACAGTCGCCCGACGATATCGCCCATAAACAGCAGTGGAATCAACACCGCAATCAGCGAGAAGGTCAGCGAGATAATGGTAAAGCCGATTTCACCCGCGCCTTTGAGCGCCGCCGCCAACGGTTTTTCGCCTTTTTCGATATAGCGGGAAATGTTTTCGATCACTACGATGGCGTCATCGACCACGAATCCGGTGGCGATAGTTAACGCCATCAGTGTCAGGTTATTGATTGAAAAATCGAGAAACACCATAACCGCAAAAGTGCCGATTAACGACAGCGGTACAGCAACACCGGGAATGATGGTCGCCGGAATATTGCGCAAAAACAGGTAGATGATCATGACTACCAGCGCGATAGCCATCATCAATTCAAACTGAGTATCATCGACGGATGCGCGAATATTGGTGGTGCGATCGGAAAGCACTGTCACCTTCACCGATTTCGGCAGACTCTCGGTGAGCTGTGGCAGCATCTGCCGGATGCTGTCGGCGGTGGAGATAATGTTAGCACCGGGCTGGCGCTGAACATTCATCACAATGGCCTGTTCTTTGTTCGCCCACGCGCCGAGCCAGCTGTTTTCTGCTCCTTGCTCTACGGTTGCGACATCGCCCAGACGAATCGGTGCGCCGTTCTGGTAGGCGATGATTAGCTGGCGATACTCTTCGGCGGATTGCATCTGGTCGTTAGCGGAAAGCGTGACCGCACGGGAAGGGCCGTCGAGGCTACCTTTTGCCGAGTTAACGTTAGCGCCGGTAATGGCGGTGCGCACGGTTTCGCTGGTCAGGCCGAGGGCGGCAATCGCCTGAGCGTTAAGTTTGACGCGAACAGCCGGACGCTGACCGCCGGAAAGCGTCACCAGTCCGACACCGGAAATCTGCGAGATTTTCTGCGCGACGCGGGTTTCCACCATATCTTCCACTTGCGTCATCGGCATGGCGGTTGAGGTGACGGCGAGCGTCATGATCGGCGGATCTGCCGGGTTCACTTTGCTGTAAACCGGCGGGTTAGGCAGATCGCTCGGCAACAAGTTGGTCGCAGCGTTAATCGCGGCCTGCACTTCCTGCTCGGCGACATCGAGCGGTAATGTTAGCTGGAACTGCAAAGTGATAACTGACGCACCGCCGGAACTTTGCGACGACATCTGTTTCAGGCCAGACATCTGCCCGAACTGGCGTTCTAGCGGCGCGGTAACGGCAGAGGTCATGACATCCGGGCTGGCACCTGGGTAGAGCGTGACCACCTGAATGGTCGGATAGTCCACTTCCGGCAGCGCCGAAACGGGCAGGGCGCGATAACCGATAATCCCGGCGAGTAAGATCGCCACCATCAGCAGCGTGGTGGCGACAGGACGCATAATAAAAAGGCGCGACGGGCCGCCTGTGCTGCTCGGGGGTAACACCTGCATCAGGAGCGTGCTCCTTTTTTCGCGTATTCGCGGCTGGTGGCTTTCTCTTCCGGAGTGGTGGCGCTCTGGGCTTCCACCACTTCCACTTTCGCCCCTTCGGTCAGGCGATCAATGCCGTCTGTCACCACGCGATCGCCCGCAGAAATACCTGCACGGATCACCAGTTTCTGACTGTCCTGAATGCCCGGCGTCACCAGATGTTTGCTGACCTTGTTTTCGCTATTCAGCACCCAGACAAAATGGCCTTCATTGCCCATTTGCAGGGCGGCTGTTGGGATCACTACGGCGTTTTGTTCGGTGTCGACTAACATGCGCGCGTTAACAAACTGATTGGGAAACAGCGCATCATCCTGATTATTAAAGCGTGCTTTCACTTTAATCGTACCGGTTGTGGCATCGATTTGGTTATCGAGGCTTAACAGCGTGCCTTCACTTAATTTCTTCGAATTGGTGCGATCCCAGGCTTCTACCACCAGCGGTTTTCCGGCTTTTTGCGCCTGCACTACAGTAGCGATATCGCTTTCCGGCAGGGTAAAGACTAAATCGATAGGATGCGTCTGGGTGATCACCACAATTCCGGTGGTATCACCACTGGAGATTTGGTTACCAACATCAACCTGCTTGAGACCAACGCGACCATCGACTGGTGCGGTGATGCGGCTCCAGTCGAGTTGCAGCTGCGCGCTGGCGACGCTTGCTTCATCAGCCTTAATGGTGCCTTCGGTTTCACTGACCAGCGCCTGTTGGGCATCCAGCTCCTGACGGGAGACGAGATTGGTTTTTGCCAGTTGCTGATAACGCGCCAGATCACGGCGGGCGTTAGCAAGCGTGGCTTTATCTTTTGCCAGTTGGCCCTGGGCTTGTGCTAATGCAACTTTGAACTGGCTGGGGTCAATTTCTGCCAGTAAATCGCCTGCTTTGACCTGCTGGCCTTCCTGGAAATGTAACGCCATCAGTTGACCGTCCACGCGGCTGCGCACCGTAACAGTATTAGCGGCGGTAATGGTGCCAAGCCCGATGAGGTAACGCGGAACTGCCTGTTCTACGGCGGTCGCCGCCTGAACCGGGGCTAATGGGCCGGAACGCATACCACGGCGACCACCCGCTGGCGATTGCTGCGCTTGTTTCGTCGCCCCTGGGGCTGCACTCTGGGAGTCATTGCGGCCTTGCCAGAACCAGAATGCGGCGATGGCGGCGATAACCACCACGATTACGATTACCCAACGGGATTTATAACTGCCTTTCATCGTTAAGAGTTTCTCTTCCTGAAACGTTTCGCGGAATGATACTAGTGTAGCCAGCCAATAAGGGAGAAAAATGGAGGAATTATGAAACACTATCGGGAATCGTCTGAATGGCGGGCACATTTGCGAGCACGCATCCAGTAATAACACAGGAAACTATTTTATCTACGCGTTAGCGATAGACTACATACAGGGCGAAAGGAGGTAAGCCGCAGATTTCAGCCGGATGCTGAAACGGGAAAGCCCCTCCCGAGGAAGGGGCCTTAAATAAGGAAAGGGTCATGATGAAGCTACTCATCATCGTGGTGCTCTTAGTCATAAGCTTCCCCGCTTACTAAGACTACCAGGGCGGGGGAAACCCCGCTCTACCCTCACTCCTGAAAGTATGCCTTCACGATAAGATTGTCAATCCGCAGGCTTTGTAGTCTGCGATCCTGCCAGCAAATATTCTTTGCGAGTCGTTACGCAATAATCACAGAGGAAACTATTTTATTCACGCGTTAGCGATAGACTGCATTCAGGGCGAAAGGAGGTAAGCCGATGATTTCAGCGGGACGCTGAAACGGGAAAGCCTCTCCCGGAGAAGAGGGCTTTTAATAAGGAAAGGGTTATGATGAAGCACGTCATCATACTGGTGATACTCTTAGTGATTAGCTTCCAGGCTTACTAAGAACACCAGGGGGAGGGGGAAACCTCTCCCTAACCCTCACTCCTGAAATTATGTCACTCCGCCCTTAGTGTCAATCGACGGCTCTCCGTTCTTGCGAGGCGAATAGCAAAATTTTCTGCGCCGCCGGGCCTAATTCTGAAAGTTTCTTCGTTTGCTCTTATTTCATTATTGCAGTCGGTATGATACCGGACCTCGATAATTCTCTAAGAAAGGATTTCTTATGAGCGAACAAATCACGTTTGCCACCAGCGATTTTGCCAGTAACCCGGAACCACGTTGCCCCTGCATTTTGCTGCTGGATGTTTCTGGCTCGATGAGCGGCAGACCTATTAATGAACTTAACGCCGGATTGGTGACCTTTCGTGATGAACTGCTTGCCGATCCGCTGGCTTTAAAAAGAGTGGAACTCGGCATTGTGACGTTCGGCCCGGTGCATGTGGAACAACCCTTTACCAGCGCCGCTAATTTTTTTCCGCCCATCCTGTTTGCCCAGGGCGATACACCAATGGGTGCGGCCATTACCAAAGCCCTGGATATGGTAGAGGAGCGGAAACGTGAGTATCGTGCAAATGGTATTTCGTATTATCGCCCGTGGATTTTCCTGATTACCGATGGTGCACCAACCGATGAGTGGCAGGCTGCAGCCAACAAAGTGTTTCGGGGGGAAGAAGATAAAAGGTTTGCTTTCTTTTCCATCGGTGTTCAGGGGGCGGATATGAAGACGCTGGCCCAAATCAGCGTTCGTCAGCCTTTGCCTCTGCAAGGATTACAATTCCGTGAACTGTTTAGCTGGTTATCCAGTTCGCTGCGTTCGGTTTCCCGCTCCACGCCGGGAACGGAAGTTGTGCTGGAAGCGCCAAAAGGCTGGACGTCAGTGTGAGCTGGCGTCTGGTTTATGCATCCGCTGTTGGAACATCGCACATCAGCGCGGACTTGCCTTGCCAGGATGCCTGCCAGATGCAGGTTGCCTGGCTAAATGACCAGCAGCCATTACTGGTGATGTTCCTTGCTGATGGCGCAGGTAGCGTTTCGCAGGGAGGAGAAGGCGCGACGCTCGCCGTCAATGAAGCGATGGCTTATATGTCGCAAAAAGTGCAGGGTGGGGAATTGGGGCTTAATGATATCCTCGCCACGGATATTGTGCTGACCGTTTGTCAGCGACTTTTTGCCGAGGCGGAAGCCAAAGAATTAGCAGTTCGCGATTTTGCCTGCACGTTTCTGGGATTGATTTCATCGCCTGACGGCACCTTGATTATGCAGATTGGCGATGGCGGCGTGGTGGTGGATTTTGGTCACGGTCTGCAATTGCCGCTTACGCCGATGGTGGGTGAATATGCCAATATGACGCACTTCATTACCGATGAAGATGCCGTTTCCAGACTGGAAACTTTCACCAGCACTGAGCGTGTGCATAAAGTTGCAGCATTTACGGATGGTATCCAGCGACTGGCGTTAAATATGCTGGATAATTCTCCTCATGTACCTTTCTTTACCCCGTTTTTCAATGGACTGGCGTCAGCAACGCAGGAACAACTCGATTTATTACCTGAATTGTTAAAGCAGTTTTTGTCCAGCCCGGCGGTAAACGAGCGTACGGATGATGATAAAACGTTGGCACTGGCGCTGTGGTTACCATGAAACCCACTTTATATACTGCTACTGGTGAGTGCGTTACGCCAGGCCGTGAACTGGGCAAAGGCGGTGAAGGCGCGGTTTATGATATCAATGAGTTTGTCGATAGCGTCGCCAAGATTTATCACACGCCGCCACCCGCCTTAAAACAGGACAAACTTGCCTTTATGGCTGCGACAGCTGACGCGCAATTGTTGAATTATGTCGCCTGGCCGCAGGCAACGCTTCACGGTGGACGAGGTGGAAAAATTATCGGTTTTATGATGCCAAAAGTTTCTGGTAAAGAACCGATTCATATGATCTATAGCCCGGCACATCGTCGCCAGAGTTACCCTCATTGTGCGTGGGATTTTCTACTCTATGTTGCGCGCAATATTGCTTCATCTTTTGCTACGGTTCACGAGCACGGGCACGTCGTGGGTGACGTAAACCAGAACAGTTTTATGGTAGGTCGCGACAGCAAAGTGGTGTTGATTGATAGCGACTCCTTTCAGATTAACGCTAATGGCACGTTGCATTTATGCGAAGTTGGCGTGTCGCATTTTACGCCGCCAGAGCTACAAACCCTGTCGTCATTTGTCGGCTTTGAACGCACAGAAAATCACGATAATTTTGGCCTTGCGTTGCTGATTTTTCACGTCTTGTTTGGTGGGCGGCATCCTTATTCCGGTGTGCCGCTTATCTCTGATGCGGGGAATGCGCTGGAGACGGATATTGCTCATTTCCGTTATGCCTACGCGTCAGATAATCAGCGGCGTGGTTTAAAACCGCCGCCACGATCGATTCCACTGTCGATGTTACCGGGCGATGTTGAAGCCATGTTTCAGCAGGCATTCACGGAAAGTGGCGTGGAAACCGGGCGTCCGACGGCAAAAGCGTGGGTAGCGGCACTTGATTTACTACGCCAACAGTTAAAGAAATGTACCGTTTCGGCAATGCATGTTTACCCCGGTCATTTGACTGACTGCCCGTGGTGTGCGCTGGATAATCAAGGCGTTATCTATTTTATTGATCTCGGCGAAGAGGTCATTACCACCAGTGGTGATTTTGTGCTGGCGAAAGTCTGGGCGATGGTGATGGCGTCAGTAGCACCGCCAGCATTGCAATTGCCATTACCCGATCATTTCCAACCGACTGGCAGGCCGCTTCCTTTAGGCCTGTTACGGCGCGAATACATCATTCTGATTGAGATCGCACTGTCAGCGTTATCGCTGTTGCTTTGCGGCCTTCAGGCAGAACCGCGTTATATTATTTTGGTTCCTGTGCTGGCGGCTATCTGGATTATTGGCAGTCTGACAAGCAAAGCTTATAAAGCAGAAATCCAGCAACGCCGTGAGGCATTTAATCGCGCGAAAATGGACTATGACCATTTAGTCAGCCAGATCCAACAGTTGGGCGGGCTGGAAGGTTTTATCGCCAAACGGACGATGCTCGAAAAAATGAAGGACGAAATGCTCGGGTTACCGGAAGAAGAAAAACGCGCTCTGGCAGCACTTCACGACACTGCAAGGGAACGGCAGAAGCAGAAGTTTCTGGAGGGATTTTTTATTGATGTTGCCTCTATTCCCGGCGTTGGCCCTGCGCGTAAAGCGGCGTTACGGTCTTTTGGTATTGAAACAGCCGCAGATGTTACCCGTCGTGGCGTTAAGCAAGTGAAAGGGTTTGGCGACCATCTGACCCAGGCGGTTATCGACTGGAAAGCGAGTTGTGAACGCCGTTTTGTGTTCAGGCCGAACGAAGCGGTAACGCCTGCAGACAGACAAGCGGTACTGACTAAAATGGCCGCCAAACGACATCGGCTGGAATCGACGTTGACTGTCGGCGCGACAGAGTTGCAGCGATTCCGCCTTCAAGCTCCAGCACGGACCATGCCGTTGATGGAACCGTTACGTCAGGCAGCAGAAAAACTGGCCCAGGCGCAGGCAGATTTAAGCCGCTGCTGAGCCATTTTCTTTTAACGAAATACCACTTCCGCCCAGCGAGCCAGCCCGGCGGTGACGGAGCCAAAGTCATCGCCGCCTGCAATCGGAATGCCCGGCAACTGTTCTGCCAGCGCTTTTTTAATCAGCGGAGAACGGGCGCTACCGCCGGTCAGGTAGATAACGTCCGGTTTTTCCTGGGCGTTATCCAGGGCCAGTTGCACCTGTTCCAGAATCCGCGCCAGTGGCTGGCTGAGGGCGCTTTCCAGCCCTTGCTGGCTAATCAGCGTAGCCAGTTCATCGCTGATAAACGGCAGTGAGGCGCGGGTTTCCGCAGTGCTGGAAAGAGCAATTTTGCTCTCTTCTGCGCTACGCACCAGGCGATAGCTTAAACGCTGACGCCAGACTTTCTGTAACAGGGCCACTTTTTCCGGTTCGCGGGCATCGCGTACCAGATCGTTAAGCAGACGACCGTTGGCACTACTGTAGAAATCACTCTGCGCAGGTACGTCGTTGATGGCAACCGCATTCCACCACGGCAGAATCGGCAGGGCGATGCCTTTTTCGGTTTCGCCACCCATGCCCAATAACGGCATCAGGTTTTTAAACGCCAGTGCGATATCCAGATCGTTACCGCCAATACGGCAACCACTGTGACCCAGCAGGCTGGCTTCACGATCGAGACGCGAACGCCACTGCGGCCCCATCAGCAGCAATGAACAGTCAGTCGTACCACCGCCGATATCCACCACCAGTACCCGTTTTTCTTCCTGCAAGGTGGCCTCGTAATCCAGCCCAGCCGCTACCGGCTCGTACTGGAATACCACATCCTTAAACCCGGCACGCTTTGCCGCGCGTTCCAGAATCCCTTGCGCCTGGGTGTTTGCTTCATCACCGCCCAGCCCCTGGAAGTTGATCGGGCGACCAATCACCGCCTGAGTAATCGTTTCTGGCAGCTGTGCCTGCGCCTGCTGGCGAATGTGTAACATCATTGCGCAGACCAGATCCTCAAACAGCGCTACCTGCTGCGGTTTTAAGCCGCTGGCACCGAGGAACGATTTTGGTGATTTCACAAACCACACTTCTTCTGGATCATCAATGTACTGTGCCAGTGAGGAAAGACCGAACTGCACGCTTTTCGCCGTAACATCGATATCTTCTTCGCGGTTATAACGAATCGCCCGACGTAACAGCGCCTGCGTTTCATCGTCGTCTGCCGGAACATCATGATGGCGGTACAGCCATTCGCTTACCGATTCACGCGTTGGCGCGCAAAGCATTGAAGGCAGCAGCGTGCTGTCGTTTTCCATTTTCAGTAATTGCGGTTTACCGTCACGCATGACCGCCACTGAACAGTTTGCTGTACCGTAATCAAAACCAATAAACACGAATTAATCCCCATGCCGGTGAAGAAGGGGCGTGACTTTAGCGAAATGTTGCTGTCGCGACAACCGGAATATGAAAGCAAAGCGTAGCGTCTGAATAACGTTTATGCTGAAAGCGGATGAATAAGGAGATGCGATGTATACCCTGAACTGGCAGCCGCCGTATGACTGGTCGTGGATGTTGGGATTTCTCGCCGCCCGTGCAGTGAGTGGTGTGGAAACGGTCGCTGAGGATTATTATGCCCGTAGTCTGGCGGTGGGCGAATATCGCGGCGTGGTGACTGCTATTCCGGATATAGCCCGCCATACTCTGCACATAAATTTAAGTGCAGGTTTAGAACCCGTTGCCGCTGAGTGTCTGGCGAAAATGAGCCGCCTGTTTGATCTGCAATGTAACCCGCAGATTGTTAACGGTGCGTTGGGCAAGTTAGGCGCGGCGCGGCCCGGATTGCGTTTACCCGGCTGTATTGATGCTTTTGAGCAGGGTGTGCGGGCGATTTTAGGCCAACTGGTGAGCGTGGCGATGGCGGCAAAATTGACTGCCAAAGTTGTACAGCTTTATGGCGAACGGCTGGATGATTTTCCGGAGTATATCTGCTTCCCCACGCCTCAGCGGCTGGCAGCAGCCGACCCGCAGGCATTAAAAGCGTTAGGCATGCCGTTGAAACGGGCAGAGGCACTGATTCATCTGGCAAATGCGGCGCTGGAGGGCAGCTTACCAATGACAATTCCGGGCGATGTGGAGCAGGCGATGAAAACGCTGCAAACTTTTCCGGGTATCGGGCGCTGGACGGCGAATTATTTCGCTTTGCGTGGCTGGCAGGCGAAAGATGTTTTTCTGCCGGATGATTATCTGATTAAACAGCGATTTCCGGGGATGACACCGGCACAAATCCGCCGTTATGCCGAGCGCTGGAAGCCCTGGCGTTCTTATGCGCTGTTGCATATCTGGTATACGGAAGGCTGGCAACCAGACGGAACGGACGAATTGTAGGCCTGATGCGTCGCATCAGGCAATGGGCAAACGCTCCCTCAGTTAATCGCGAAATAACTGCTATTCACCAGCAAATCCAGCGGTTGGGCATCGGCAATCACATCACCATAAATCAGATCGACGCCGATGCCAGAAAGCGTATCCATCACTAAGGGTAAAACGACTGGCCCGGCGATGGTTTTCATCCCGAGTCGCTGAGCGTGCCCCTGAATAATCGTAATCAGCATCTCATCCATCAAATTACCCTGCACGTTGGCGCATAACTCACCATCAAGTAGCAGGTAATCTGCCATATTCGCTTTCAGCGAGTTGAAGATTTGCAGATCGCGGCCCACCTGGCTGAGCACTATCCGACATCCCGCCAGCCGCAGTTTTTGCACGCTTTCTGCGTGATCTAAAATCGCGTCTGCCGGAATAATCAGATGTAATAACCGTGGTGGTAGAGGGCTATTTTCCAGCTGCTCAAGCAGATCATTCACCAGCGTGGCGCTACTCAAACCGGCAACGGAAAGGGGGAGGGCGATGCTTATGCCTTTACTGGCAACCGCTTTTGCGGCCAGCTGGAAAAATTCGTGGAATACCCGTCGGTCAAGAGCATGGCTAAGTGCCGGATCGCTGAAGCTACGACGAAATTTTTGTTCATCAATAATCTCGCCTTCGCAACTCCAGAGTTTAAGCGAAATCAGCCACAAATTACGCGCTTCCGGGATCCGCGGCGAAGCGACACCGTGGGCCATCATCATCAACTGATTCTCTTTAATCATCCGCCACTGTTCATCAAGCGACATCGCCGCCCGTTCGCTATGTGCGGCAGCTTGCTGTGGTTCGTAAACCGTCACCCGGCCCCGTCCACCATTTTTGGAGGCATAACAGGCGATATCAGCCTGCGACATCACTTCTGCCGCCTGATGATTGTTGTCATCAATCAAGGTAATCCCGGCACTGGCACCTACCCGATGCACACGGCCTTCCCATATAAAGTGATAGTCATTCACGGCACTGATAATGCGTGTAGCGATAAAACGCGCGCTTTCAACATTACAGTCTGGTAGCAGCAGACCAAATTCATCCCCACCGAGTCGCGCCAGCACGTCGCTGGAACGCAGCATACTCAGCATCAACGACGCCAGTTCGCGCAGCAAAGCGTCGCCCGCCGCATGCCCGGCGCTGTCATTCACCGCTTTAAAGCGATCAAGATCGATAAACACCAGGGCATGTCGCTGATGTGTACTGTTTACCGTTTGCAGCAGCATACGCAGTTGCTTCTCAAAACTGGCGCGATTGGCGAGATGCGTCAGTGCATCATGGGAGGCGCTGTAGCTCAGCTGGCGCAGCATTTTGCGTGATTCGGTAACGTCCTGAATCACCAGAACCGAACCAATATTGCTGCCGTCCAGAGTACTTAACGGCGTAATACTGTAATGCACGTCGTAGCTGCCGCCGCTCCGGCAGTGCAACACCACATCTTGTTCAATCGCGGAACGTGAGGTGTCGGCACTGTAAATGTTCTCCATCAGGGGACCATTGTCGCCAAAGGTAATATGCAACACCGTCAGGAGCGGAACACCTAATGCTTCTTCCTGCGTCCAGCCGCTCATCTTCTCCGCCACTGGATTCATAAAGGTAATTTTCATTGCCATATCAATACAGACCACGGCTTCGCCGATGGAGTCCAGCGTTATGTGCAGGCGCTCTTTTTCCTGAAACAATGCCTCGTTAAGCTGTTTAACCTCAGTCATATCCATATTAATGCCGAGCAGGCGTTCGACTTCGCCTTCTTTATTCAGTACCCGGTTGGCGAGGGCGCGGATATGGCGAATACCGTCTTTTACGGTAATGCGAAATTCCAGTTTAAAGGGCGAGCGTGATTGCAACGAATCACGAATCACTTTTTCGGCATGCTGGCGATCTTCCGGCAGCACGCACTCGTACCACACCTGCCAGTTCGGTTTGATATGTGGAGGAATTTCATACAGCTCGAACATCCGCTTATCCCAGCTAAAAATATTCGGCTTCAACTCCCACTCCCAGATGCCAATCCCGCCCGCTTCGTTAGCCAGCGTGATGCGCTCCATCAGTTGCTGATTCACCTGTTCGGTGCGTTTTAGCTCGTTAATGTCTTCAATCTGAGCGATAAAATAGAGCGGCGTGCCATCCGTGTGGCGCACCAGTGAGACGGCAAGCAACGCCCAGACAACATCGCCATTGCGGTTGTAGTAGCGTTTTTCCATTGAATAGGTGTTTATTTCACCGCTTATCAGCTTTTCAACCTGTTGGAGATCTTTATTGAGATCCTCCGGCCAGGTCAGTTGCTGAAAGGTGAGTCCGCGCAGCTCTTCCTGACTGTACCCGAGAAACTGGCAGAGCGCTTTGTTGGTTTGCAGCCATTGTCCCTCGGTGCCCACTAACGCCATACCGATAGCGGAATATTCCATGGCGTTCCGAAAACGGGTTTCGCTTTCGGAAATGTGTTTGCGTTCCGCACGAAAGGCATACATCACCATCGTCATGATGTTGGCGGGCAGCAGGATCAGCAAAAACGGTAGCCACGGCATATGGCTCATCAGGTATGTACGCGGCGTAGCAAGCAGGGAGGGATCCGCGGCCATCATCAGCGACACCATCATCACCGTGGTAAGGAAGATCAAAAAGGCTTCCATTCGTGGCAGGCGCACGGCGCTCCACATCAACAGCACAATAATGAAAGTAAAAGGCCACGGCAGATACAGCATCGAAAGCCAGCTTAACGTCAGTGTGATGGCTAACGTGAGCAGCGACTCAAAAAGCAACCGTGGGTTGCGATGGCGCAGCAGATAGTGTGGTTTAAATAACAATCCCAGCGGCACCAGTGCCAGAGCGCCGATGGATTCTGACAGTACCCATATCAAAAATGCCCTGAGAGGATCGTCTCCGGGCGTCAGCAGGACAACCAGAACACCCCCTAGCAGAGGCGGAACAATGGCGCTGCCGAATGCCAGACGCAGCCAGTCAGCCAGATTTTGCAAGGGGTTATACCACGGCAGCAATTTACGTAGCAGCACTGCCCCGACCACGGCTTCAACAATATTGATGGTCGTCCAGGTCATGTTCAGCGAGCTGGTGGAAAAAAGCAGGATGGATGCGGCGATATTTCCCAGCGAGCAGCTCAGCGCAATTCCCGGCCACATGCGCCCGGCATGGCGATAAAACGCCACCATCATGATGGACGTCGGGAACCACAGTGGGGCGAGTTGGGTGCCAAACTGCGAAAGCTCAAGCGAGAAAAGGGTAAAGATAAACGAGACTAAACCTAAACTGACCAGGTGAAGCAGCGGGTGGGGCAGGGCAATTAATACATGCTGTGATTGTTTGCTCATTACCGCTTTATCCGCAAGACCAGGTCGCCAGTATTCGTTTCTGTGTTTATGCTAGTACAAAAGTTTTACATTTTATATGCGAATTGCTCATAAAGTGACGTAAAGGCGGATAATTTGCGCAACTGCGTATAACATTTTTTACCTTACATAAAACTGATCAACGTAATTTGCCACCGGGAATTCTTTGTCAACAATTAACTCTGAGCGCGCGGCAACGCTATTCGACTGGTATCAGACGGATGAAATCCCTATAATTGCCGCGTTTGGCGCTTCGTCGCCCCCTTCCTAACATCCAGGTTAATCAGGTCGCTAAATATATGACTGATCAGTCTCATCAGTGCGTCATTATCGGTATCGCTGGCGCATCGGCTTCCGGCAAGAGTCTTATTGCCAGTACCCTTTATCGTGAATTACGTGAGCAAGTCGGTGATGAACACATCGGCGTAATTCCCGAAGACTGCTATTACAAAGATCAAAGCCATCTGTCGATGGAAGAACGCGTTAAGACCAACTACGACCATCCCAGCGCGATGGATCACAGCCTGTTGCTTGAGCATTTACAAGCGTTGAAACGCGGCTCGGCAATTGACCTGCCGGTTTACAGCTATGTTGAACATACGCGTATGAAAGAAACGGTGACGGTTGAGCCGAAGAAGGTCATCATTCTCGAAGGCATTTTGTTGCTGACGGATGCGCGTTTGCGTGACGAACTTAACTTCTCCATTTTCGTTGATACCCCGCTGGATATCTGCCTGATGCGCCGCATCAAGCGTGACGTTAACGAGCGTGGGCGTTCAATGGATTCCGTGATGGCGCAATATCAAAAAACCGTGCGCCCGATGTTCCTGCAATTCATTGAGCCTTCTAAACAATATGCGGACATTATCGTGCCGCGCGGCGGGAAAAACCGCATCGCGATCGATATATTGAAAGCGAAAATAAGTCAGTTCTTTGAATAAGCTTGATAAATTGTGTACCGTTCAGTGATAACCTGGTATGCCCTTGACGTAATTGGCGTTAAGGGAGTGATGCGCGAAAGGAGAAAATGCCATGCGTCTGTGTGACCGAGATATTGAAGCCTGGCTTGATGA
>NZ_CAOLGM010000105.1:0-16952 GCF_948475835.1 uncultured Escherichia sp.
ATCCAGGGCTGGAACCTGAAGTTTAACCACTGATTCGACCTGATATTCTTCGGGCAACAAAGCGATTTCATCTTCCGGCATTTGCCCTTTTAGCGCGTAGAAACGGCCTTGCTCACCAGGAAGATGGTGGCACCAGCTCACCATATCGTTCAGAGAGGCAAAAGCGCGGCTAATTACGCCATCAAATGGCGGCTCTGAAGGAAACTCTTCTACCCTGCTCTGTACTGGTTCAATATTCTCCAGTTTAAGCTCATGTTGCACCTGACGAAGGAAACGCACGCGTTTACCAAGGCTATCCAACAGAGTGAAATGGGCTTCAGGACGCACGATAGAGAGTGGAATGCCAGGCAGTCCAGGACCGGTGCCGACATCGATAAACCGTTCACCTTGCAGATACGGTGCCACCACAATGCTATCGAGAATATGGCGTACCAGCATCTCATTAGGATCGCGGACCGAAGTCAGGTTGTACGCTTTGTTCCATTTATGCAGCATATTCACGTAGGCAATAAGCTGGTTTTTCTGGTGATCGGTAAGCGAAATACCTGCGTCTTTCAGCAGTAAGGAGAGTTTGTTGAGCACGGTGATTACCTGTTCTTGATGCGTTGCCTGGTAAGCGGGTGCTTACCAGGCATTTTTAATGCGTTATGCGCTACGACGCAGCATACCCTGTTTTTTCAGCCACACCAGCAGAATGGAGATGGCCGCAGGCGTGACGCCAGAAATACGCGAAGCCTGGCCGATAGAGGCTGGTTTGTGATCGTTAAGTTTGGCGATCACTTCGTTAGAAAGACCGGATACCTGGCGGTAATCCAGTGTCGCGGGTAGCAGGGTGTTCTCGTTACGCAGCTGCTTTTCGATCTCATCTTGCTGGCGCGCGATATAACCTTCGTATTTAACCTGAATCTCAACCTGTTCCGCCGCCTGTTCGTCTGTCAATGCAGGGGCAAACGGCGTCAGCGTGGTTAATTTTTCATAAGTCATTTCCGGACGACGCAGCAGATCTTCACCACTGGCTTCACGGGAAAGCGGCGCAGTCAGGTGAGCATTCACTTCGGCTGCAGCTTCCGCCGACGGGGTTACCCAGGTCGATTTCAGACGCTGACGCTCACGCTCGATATTCTCAAGTTTCTCGTTAAAGCGCGCCCAACGTTCGTCATCCACCAGGCCCAGTTCACGACCGATTTCAGTCAAACGCAGATCCGCATTATCTTCGCGTAGCATCAGACGATATTCTGCGCGCGAAGTAAACATACGATACGGTTCTTTGGTTCCTAAAGTGCACAGGTCATCAACTAGTACGCCGAGATACGCCTGAGAACGTGCCGGAGCCCAACCTTCTTTGTCAGCAGACAGACGGGCAGCGTTAAGACCGGCCAGCAAACCTTGCGCAGCGGCTTCTTCGTAACCGGTAGTGCCGTTAATCTGACCAGCAAAGAACAGCCCCTGGATAAACTTGCTCTCCAGCGTCGGTTTCAGGTCGCGAGGATCGAAGAAGTCATACTCAATGGCATAACCCGGACGCACGATCTTCGCGTTTTCCATCCCCTGCATAGAGCGGACGATTTGCATCTGCACATCGAACGGCAGGCTGGTGGAGATACCGTTCGGATAAATTTCATTAGAGGTCAGTCCTTCCGGTTCAAGGAAGATCTGATGCTGATTTCTGTCGGCGAAGCGCATGACTTTGTCTTCGATCGACGGGCAGTAGCGTGGGCCGACACCTTCGATCACCCCTGCATACATTGGGCTACGATCGAGGTTACTGCGGATCACATCATGGGTTTTCTCGTTGGTATGAGTGATATAACACGGCACCTGCTGGGGATGCTGGGACGCATTGCCCATAAACGAGAATACCGGCATTGGGTTATCGCCATGCTGTTGCGCCAGCACACTAAAGTCGATAGTTCGAGCATCAATACGCGGTGGTGTCCCGGTTTTCAGACGACCAACGCGCAGCGGCAGTTCACGCAAACGGCGAGAAAGCGGAATGGACGGCGGATCACCAGCACGGCCACCGCTGTAATTATCCAGACCGATATGAATTTTACCGTCGAGGAACGTCCCAACGGTGAGCACGACGGCTTTGGCACGGAACTTCAGTCCCATTTGGGTAACAGCACCGACCACGCGATCGTTTTCGACAATAAGATCTTCAACCGCCTGCTGGAAGATCATCAGGTTCGGTTGGTTCTCCAGCGCCGTACGTACCGCCTGACGGTAGAGCACACGATCCGCCTGAGCTCGGGTAGCGCGAACCGCCGGTCCTTTGCTTGCGTTTAGTATCCTAAACTGGATACCCGCTTGATCGATCGCTTTCGCCATCAGACCGCCGAGTGCATCCACTTCTTTTACCAGATGTCCCTTCCCAATACCGCCGATCGCCGGGTTGCAGCTCATCTGCCCCAGAGTGTCGATATTGTGTGTCAAAAGCAGAGTCTGTTGACCCATACGCGCCGCGGCCATCGCGGCCTCGGTGCCTGCATGACCCCCGCCAATGATGATGACGTCAAAAGGATCCGGATAAAACATGGTGATTGCCTCGCATAACGCGGTATGAAAATGGATTGAAGCCCGGGCCGTGGATTCTACTCAACTTTGTCGGCTTGAGAAAGACCTGGGATCCTGGGTATTAAAAAGAAGATCTATTTATTTAGAGATCTGTTCTATTGTGATCTCTTATTAGGATCGCACTGCCCTGTGGATAACAAGGATCCGGCTTTTAAGATCAACAACCTGGAAAGGATCATTAACTGTGAATGATCGGTGATCCTGGACCGTATAAGCTGGGATCAGAATGAAGGGTTATACACAACTCAAAAACTGAACAACGGTTGTTCTTTGGATAACTACCGGTTGATCCAAGCTTCCTGACAGAGTTATCCACAGTAGATCGCACGATCTGTATACTTATTTGAGTAAATTAATCCACGATCCCAGCCATTCTTCTGCCGGATCTTCCGGAATGTCGTGATCAAGAATGTTGATCTTCAGTGTTTCGCCTGTCTGTTTTGCACCGGAATTTTTGAGTTCTGCCTCGAGTTTATCGATAGCCCCACAAAAGGTGTCATATTCACGACTGCCAATACCGATTGCGCCAAAGCGGACCGCAGAAAGATCGGGCTTCTGTTCCTGCAATGCTTCATAGAAAGGAGAAAGGTTGTCCGGAATATCTCCGGCACCGTGGGTGGAGCTGATAATCAGCCAGATCCCCGAGGCAGATAAATCTTCCAACAGCGGACCGTGCAGCGTTTCGGTGGTAAAACCCGCCTCTTCCAGCTTTTCAGCCAGGTGTTCTGCTACATATTCGGCACCGCCGAGGGTGCTGCCGCTGATAAGAGTGATATCTGCCATAAACCGCCACCTTTATTAAGAGTGGCGTATTGTACGCTGTGAACGCGTTGGGATCTACCTGTGGAAAAGTATGGGATTAAAAAAGCCGATTATGGCTTGATGGTACGCATGATCGGGTTTTGCAGGACGATCAATGTCTCGGTGGACTGAATTTCATCAATTGTTTGGATCTTGTTGATAAGTACATGCTGGAGAGCGTCGATCGAACGGCACATCACTTTTATAAAGATGCTGTAGTGGCCGGTTGTGTAATAGGCTTCAGTGACTTCATCAAGGCTTTCCAGCTTTGCCAGCGCGGAAGGGTAGTCTTTGGCGCTCTTTAATATAATGCCGATAAAGCAGCCTACGTCATAACCGAGCTGCTTCGGGCTGACATCAATACGCGCCCCGGTAATGATCCCCGCCTGCTTCATTTTCTCTACTCGAACGTGAATCGTCCCCGGACTGACGCCAAATTGTTTCGCCAGTTCGGCGTAAGCGGTGCGCGCATTGCCCATTAATGCTTCCAGGATGCCACGGTCCAGATTGTCGATCAGATAATTTTCCATAGGATTTTCTTATGCAGATTGATGATTCATTCTATTTTAGCCTTCTTTTTTAATGAATCAAAAGTGTGTTAGGCTTTTTATTGAATGATTATTGCATGTGTGTCGGTTTTTGTTGCTTAATCATAAGCAACAGGACGCAGGAGTATAAAAAATGAAAACCGCTTACATTGCCAAACAACGCCAAATTAGCTTCGTGAAATCTCACTTTTCTCGCCAACTGGAAGAACGTCTGGGGCTGATCGAAGTCCAGGCGCCGATTCTTAGCCGTGTGGGGGATGGCACGCAGGATAACTTGTCGGGCTGTGAAAAAGCGGTGCAGGTAAAAGTGAAAGCTCTGCCTGATGCCCAGTTCGAAGTGGTTCATTCACTGGCGAAGTGGAAACGTCAGACCTTAGGGCAACACGACTTCAGCGCGGGCGAAGGACTGTACACGCACATGAAAGCCCTTCGCCCCGATGAAGACCGTCTTTCTCCGTTGCACTCGGTCTATGTTGACCAGTGGGACTGGGAACGCGTAATGGGCGACGGTGAGCGTCAATTCTCGACTCTGAAAAGCACGGTAGAGGCGATCTGGGCGGGAATTAAAGCAACCGAAGCTGCGGTTAGCGAAGAGTTTGGCCTGGCACCGTTCCTGCCGGATCAGATCCACTTCGTACACAGCCAGGAGTTACTGTCTCGTTATCCGGATCTCGATGCCAAAGGGCGTGAGCGGGCGATAGCGAAAGATCTTGGCGCGGTATTCCTTGTCGGGATTGGCGGCAAGCTGAGCGATGGTCATCGCCACGACGTGCGCGCACCGGATTATGATGACTGGAGCACCCCGTCAGAGCTGGGTCATGCGGGTCTGAACGGCGATATTCTGGTGTGGAACCCTGTACTGGAAGATGCGTTTGAGCTTTCTTCCATGGGGATCCGCGTGGATGCCGACACGTTGAAGCATCAGTTGGCGCTGACCGGTGATGAAGATCGTCTGGAGCTGGAGTGGCATCAGGCGCTGCTGCGCGGTGAAATGCCGCAGACCATCGGCGGCGGTATCGGCCAGTCTCGTTTGACCATGCTGCTGCTGCAACTGCCGCATATCGGCCAGGTTCAGTGTGGTGTATGGCCAGCTGCTGTTCGCGAGAACGTCCCTTCTCTGCTGTAATAATTTATCGCCGCCAGCGTCTGAGCAGGCGGCTTCGCATCCCGGTATCAAAGCGCCAGATATGATCGAAAATGCGCATGATGCCGGGTTTGCCGTGTGCCGACATCGCCACGGCATGAAAGCGATGCTGATGTACCCGCTGCAGCTCTTTCACTTTACTCGTCACGTCGTCAGGCAACCGCTGAGCGATAAAATCAGAAATCACCACCGCGTCGGCATCAAACCATTCCCTGCTTTGCAAGCGTTCCATAATGGCGCGAAAACAACTGGCAAGATCGGTGCCGCCACGAAACTGCTGGCTTAAAAAACGGATTGCTTGTTCGATGCCTTGTGGGCCTGAAAGCTCATAACGGACGATCTCGGTGGAAAATAGCATAATATAGCAGCGCCGGTTTTCAGCGAGAGCAATGCGCATCAAGGCCAGGCAGAACGCTTTCGCACACTGTTCATTAAAGCCGCCCATTGAGCCGGAAGTATCCACACAGACAATAAACGGCCCGCGCGGCTGTTCATCGTAATCTTTATGTACCACCGGACGTTCGATCACTTTTTCACGCCACGACTCACCGTGCAGGCGATAGGTGAGCAACTGTTTTTCCACCAGCCGACGGTAAAACTCATACTCCAGTTCCGTTATCCCTAGTGTCGCCAGTTCTGGCGGCAGGAGACGTAAAATATCATCGCTTTGTTGCAGACCATCAACCTGCTCAGGAACAGTTGCCGGTTCGCGCACCATGGTGCGGAAGGCTTCCATCTGCGCATCGTTACGCGGTATTGATTTGGCTTCCCGGGAACGCCCCAGCTGTTCTGCCAGGCGTTTCAGTTCCGGCTGTTCGTTAAGAAATTCACCGTATTTCACAATCAACTGATAGTCGCCACGTTTAAGCTGACCGGCGCTCATATCCCACAGACGACCAGCTGCGGTATTGTTATCTGCGAGAATCGGTTCAAGTTGTCCGCTCAGCGTCATGCGTTCCTGAACTTCACTTAACAGTTGTTCGCGTTCTTCTTCTAATAGCTGTTGATTTAACGTCGTTGCTTGCACGATCAGACTTAAACGCCAACGCTGGAGGAAAAGCGTATGTAACGCTGAAGTGATCGTGCTGTTAGCATCAACCAACTGTCGGGCTTGTTCTGCCCATGGGGAATTCAGACGATGCAGTAAGTCCAGGATCTGTGGTAGCTGCACAATAAACTGCGGCGTGGAGAGGAGCTGGCTTTGCTGATAGCACATCACCTCTTCGGTGAGTTCCGGCGGGACTCGGGCATCTTTCAGCCGACTGCGCAGCGCCTCACGCCAGCGGGGAACATCATCAGTGATTGCCGCCTTCAGTCGTGGGAATTTTTCAAAGAAGACTGCCAGCTGCGGTGAGGCCAGCAGCGCGATGATCATCTCTTCGATCAATCCCTCTTCGCTGACGGCCAGCATCACATTAAGCGTATCCAGCGTTAGCATTGTTGTGCCTGGCGAATCTGTGCGCCGACATCCTGTAGGCTGGCTTCAATGCGACCTAACCAGTCGCCAGGGATAAACAGACATTTTTGCTGTTCGCTGAATAAAGCGTGTTGCTTGCGCCAGTCACTTTCAAGCTCTTCCAGTTGTTGTTTTATTTCACCTGGCAGACCTTCAGCCGATGAACCGGGAAGTGCCAGCGTACTGCCTTGTAAACTTACATCGCGTACAACAAGATGTTGGGCGCTATCCACTTCCAGATTCAATTTCTGGGCAAAGCCGATACCGTTCAGTTTGCCGCGAATTTCACCACCTTTACTCAGCCACTGTTCCAGCGCGTTACGCTCAAAGGAGATATGAACCACTTCCATATCATGCAATTTTAACGGTTTTTGCAGCAGCAGAGTCAGAGTGGAAGCAGTAACGTTAACAGGAAGTTGATACTGCTGACGACGGCTGAAAATGCCGCCCAGACGAATTACCGTTAAGGCTGTTTTATCGCTTTGTTGCTGCTGGAGTTGCAGGTGACGTTGCACAATCGCGCCAAGGCGAGTCAACATCCCTTGCTGTTGCCAGGCGTGACCGGTCATCAATACATCAATTTGTTGTTGTATCAAATTCAGGCTTTGCGCGTCATACCACAGGCAATCTTTCAGCAAAATGAGATCTACCGGGGCAACAGCACTGCGACCGCTAAAAAAGGCGCTGGCCTGCAATAAGCGGATCGCTTTTTTCCAGCGACGATCCGAGACATAAGGCGCATCCGGTAATTTATCCAGTTGCTGGCGCAGCATAAAAATCAGCTCAAATACATGATCGGGCAGCGTAATTTCACCAATCTCTTTCTGCCAGCGTTCATATTCTTCATCTGTGACCTGCAAGGCATCAGGAACCGGATTGTCGTTTTCATCCTGTTGACTGGTCAGCATGGAGCGGAAATTCGCTTTATCCTGCACTTTATCTAACCACAGACGAATCAGCATGCGGTCATATAACGCTTCCAGACTGCTGTCTGCTTCCGGCAGCTCGTTGGAGGCCGCCACCAGCAGACGCATCGGGATTTTTTCTACGTGTGCACCGTTGCGGAACTGGCGCTCGTTAATGGCGGTGAGCAAGGTATTAAGAATTGCCGGGCCCGCTTTCCAGATCTCATCCAGAAAGACAATTTCTGCTTCCGGCAGGTAACCGCTGGTTAAACGTTCATAGCGCCCTTCATCTTTTAGCGCCTGAATAGAAAGGGGACCAAAAACTTCTTCCGGCGTGGAGAAGCGGGTCATCAGATATTCAAACGCGCGGGCATTCTGAAAGGCGAATTTTAAGCGCCGGGCGATCAAACTTTTGGCAATACCTGGCGGGCCAAGGAGGAACACACTTTCACCACTTAATGCCGCTAATAAACACAAGCGGATGGCGTGGCTACGTTCATAAAGCCCCTTTTCCAACGAACTGCTCAGGCGGGAAATTCTTTCCGCTAATAAATGAGGGTGAGCCATAATGAAGTGGCGTCCTTTCGTCAAAAGTTCTGCGTAAATTGCGAGTATAGACGTTTCTTGCTGGTGGCTAAAATAGTCTCAAAGGGGGGGTATTTTTCTTTGAGCCAGGTTAATGTGGCCGCATTTAGGAGTACGATTTTGCCGTTAATCGTGCATACTGTGCGCTTTTTTGTGGGCCAAGGGACTAAGCACACATTTCATATTTCAACGAAAGACTAGTCTATGAGCACTGATAATAAGCAATCATTGCCCGCGATTACCCTCGCGGCGATTGGAGTTGTCTACGGCGATATTGGTACCAGCCCGTTATATACACTTCGTGAATGTTTGTCCGGCCAGTTTGGTTTTGGCGTTGAACGCGATGCCGTGTTTGGCTTTTTATCGCTGATCTTCTGGCTGCTAATCTTTGTGGTTTCCATTAAATATCTCACCTTCGTGATGCGGGCAGATAACGCCGGTGAGGGGGGGATCCTGACGTTGATGTCGCTTGCCGGGCGTAATACGTCGGCGCGAACCACATCAATGCTGGTGATTATGGGGCTAATCGGCGGCAGCTTTTTCTATGGTGAAGTCGTCATAACACCCGCTATTTCGGTGATGTCAGCCATTGAAGGTCTGGAAATCGTCGCCCCGCAGCTGGATACCTGGATAGTTCCCCTCTCAATTATCGTTCTCACTTTATTATTTATGATTCAAAAACATGGCACGGCTATGGTCGGTAAGCTGTTTGCGCCGATCATGCTGACCTGGTTTTTGATTCTGGCAGGACTGGGGTTACGTAGCATTATTGCTAACCCGGAAGTGCTGCATGCGCTGAATCCAATGTGGGCGGTGCATTTCTTCCTTGAATACAAAACGGTTTCTTTTATTGCATTAGGGGCAGTGGTGTTGTCGATTACGGGGGTCGAGGCGCTGTATGCTGATATGGGGCACTTTGGTAAGTTCCCTATTCGCCTGGCGTGGTTCACCGTCGTATTACCTTCCTTGACCCTTAATTACTTCGGTCAGGGAGCGCTGTTGTTAAAGAACCCGGAAGCGATTAAGAACCCGTTCTTCCTGTTGGCACCGGACTGGGCGCTGATCCCGCTGCTGATCATCGCCGCACTGGCGACGGTAATTGCCTCGCAGGCGGTTATCTCTGGCGTCTTCTCATTGACGCGTCAGGCGGTACGTCTGGGATATTTGTCGCCGATGCGCATTATTCACACCTCCGAAATGGAGTCAGGGCAAATCTATATTCCGTTTGTGAACTGGATGCTCTATGTCGCGGTCGTGATTGTGATTGTCAGCTTTGAGCACTCCAGCAACCTGGCGGCGGCGTACGGGATTGCGGTGACCGGAACCATGGTGCTGACGTCTATTCTCTCGACTACCGTGGCACGTCAGAACTGGCACTGGAATAAGTATTTTGTTGCGCTGATCCTGATTGCTTTCCTTTGTGTCGATATTCCATTGTTCACCGCTAACCTCGATAAACTGCTCTCCGGCGGCTGGTTGCCATTGAGCCTCGGTACGGTGATGTTTATCGTGATGACCACCTGGAAGAGCGAGCGTTTCCGCTTGCTGCGGCGGATGCATGAACATGGTAACTCTCTGGAAGCGATGATTGCTTCGCTGGAGAAATCACCGCCTGTTCGCGTGCCCGGGACCGCGGTGTATATGTCGCGTGCAATCAACGTCATTCCCTTTGCGCTGATGCATAACCTTAAACATAACAAGGTATTGCATGAGCGGGTGATTCTGTTAACTCTGCGTACCGAAGACGCGCCATATGTCCATAATGTCCGTCGGGTACAGATTGAACAACTGTCGCCCACTTTCTGGCGCGTGGTGGCAAGTTATGGTTGGCGAGAAACGCCAAACGTGGAAGAAGTTTTCCACCGCTGCGGTCTGGAAGGATTAAGTTGCCGGATGATGGAAACCTCCTTCTTTATGTCGCATGAGTCGTTGATCCTCGGCAAACGCCCGTGGTATTTGCGTCTGCGCGGCAAGCTGTACTTGCTGCTGCAACGTAATGCGCTGCGTGCACCAGATCAATTTGAAATTCCGCCAAACAGGGTTATCGAACTGGGTACTCAGGTCGAAATCTAACGCCAGACGCCTCCTTTCTCCATAAGGGGGCGTTTTTGTTTTCATGGTTAATCACCATGTAAAACGTTTCGAGGTTGATCACATTTCCGTAACGTCACGATGGTTTTCCCAACTCAGTCAGGATTAAACTGCGGGTCAGCGAAACGTTTCGCTGATGGAGAAAAAAATGAAAAAAGGCACCGTTCTTAATTCTGATATTTCATCGGTGATCTCCCGTCTGGGACATACCGATACGCTGGTGGTGTGTGATGCTGGTTTACCCATCCCCAAAAGTACAACGCGTATCGATATGGCATTAACCCAGGGTGTACCTTCTTTTATGCAGGTGCTGGGCGTCGTCACAAATGAAATGCAGGTCGAGGCTGCCATTATCGCGGAAGAGATCAAACAACATAATCCGCAACTCCACGAAACGTTGCTCACTCACCTTGAGCAGCTGCAAAAACACCAGGGAAATACCATTGAAATTCGTTACACCACGCATGAACAATTCAAACAACAAACCGCAGAAAGTCAGGCGGTAATTCGCAGCGGAGAATGTTCTCCGTATGCGAATATCATTCTCTGTGCTGGCGTGACGTTCTGAGGCCGTCATGGAAGCATTACTTCAGCTTAAAGGCATCGATAAAGCCTTCCCGGGCGTAAAAGCCCTCTCGGGCGCAGCGTTAAATGTCTATCCGGGCCGCGTGATGGCGCTGGTGGGCGAAAACGGCGCGGGTAAATCCACCATGATGAAAGTGCTTACTGGTATCTATGCTCGCGATGCCGGCACGCTTTTATGGCTGGGGAAAGAAACGACATTTACCGGGCCGAAATCTTCCCAGGAAGCCGGGATTGGGATTATCCATCAGGAACTGAACCTGATCCCGCAGTTGACCATTGCCGAAAACATTTTCCTCGGTCGTGAGTTTGTTAATCGCTTTGGCAAAATTGACTGGAAAACCATGTATGCCGAAGCGGATAAATTGCTGGCTAAACTTAACCTGCGCTTTAAAAGCGACAAGCTGGTGGGCGATCTTTCCATCGGTGACCAGCAAATGGTTGAAATCGCCAAAGTGCTGAGCTTTGAGTCGAAAGTCATCATTATGGATGAACCGACCGATGCGCTGACCGATACCGAAACCGAATCCCTGTTCCGCGTCATACGCGAGCTGAAATCGCAAGGCCGCGGTATTGTCTATATCTCCCACCGCATGAAAGAAATCTTCGAGATTTGCGATGACGTTACCGTTTTTCGTGACGGGCAATTTATTGCTGAGCGCGAAGTGGCATCACTGACCGAAGATTCGCTGATTGAGATGATGGTGGGCCGCAAGCTAGAAGATCAATATCCACACCTGGACAAAGCGCCGGGAGATATCCGCCTGAAAGTCGATAATCTCTGCGGACCTGGCGTTAACGATGTCTCTTTTACTTTACGCAAAGGCGAAATTCTTGGCGTCTCTGGTTTGATGGGCGCAGGTCGTACCGAACTGATGAAAGTGCTCTACGGCGCACTACCGCGCACCAGCGGTTACGTCACCCTGGATGGGCATGAAGTCGTTACCCGTTCACCGCAGGATGGCCTGGCAAGCGGCATTGTGTATATCTCCGAAGACCGTAAACGTGACGGTTTAGTGTTGGGCATGTCAGTAAAAGAGAACATGTCGCTGACAGCGCTGCGCTACTTCAGCCGCGCTGGCGGCAGTTTGAAGCATGCCGATGAACAGCAGGCTGTGAGTGATTTCATTCGTCTGTTTAATGTGAAAACACCGTCGATGGAACAGGCAATTGGTCTGCTTTCCGGTGGCAATCAGCAAAAAGTGGCGATTGCCCGCGGTCTGATGACACGCCCCAAAGTGTTGATCCTTGATGAACCTACCCGTGGCGTAGATGTCGGCGCGAAAAAAGAGATCTATCAACTGATTAACCAGTTCAAAGCCGATGGCTTGAGCATCATTCTGGTGTCATCGGAGATGCCAGAAGTATTAGGCATGAGCGATCGCATCATCGTCATGCATGAAGGGCATCTCAGCGGGGAATTTACTCGTGAGCAGGCCACCCAGGAAGTGTTAATGGCTGCCGCTGTGGGCAAGCTTAATCGCGTGAATCAGGAGTAAAAAAATGACAACCCAGACTGTCTCTGGTCGCCGTTATTTCACGAAAGCGTGGCTGATGGAGCAGAAATCGCTTATCGCTCTGCTGGTGCTGATCGCGATTGTCTCGACGTTAAGCCCGAACTTTTTCACCATCAATAACTTATTCAATATTCTCCAGCAAACCTCGGTGAACGCCATTATGGCGGTCGGGATGACGCTGGTGATCCTGACGTCGGGCATCGACTTGTCTGTAGGTTCTCTGTTGGCGCTAACCGGCGCAGTTGCTGCATCTATCGTCGGCATTGAAGTCAATGCGCTGGTGGCTGTCGCTGCCGCTCTCGCGTTAGGTGCCGCAATTGGTGCGGTAACCGGGGTGATTGTAGCGAAAGGTCGCGTTCAGGCGTTTATCGCTACGCTGGTTATGATGCTTTTACTGCGCGGCGTGACCATGGTTTATACCAACGGTAGCCCAGTGAATACCGGCTTTACTGAGAACGCCGATCTGTTTGGCTGGTTTGGTATTGGTCGTCCGCTGGGCGTACCGACGCCAGTCTGGATCATGGGGATTGTCTTCCTCGCGGCCTGGTACATGCTGCATCACACGCGTCTGGGGCGTTACATCTACGCGCTGGGCGGCAACGAAGCGGCAACGCGTCTTTCTGGTATCAACGTCAATAAAATCAAAATCATCGTCTATTCTCTTTGTGGTCTGCTGGCATCGCTGGCCGGGATCATTGAAGTGGCGCGTCTCTCCTCCGCACAACCCACGGCGGGGACTGGCTATGAGCTGGATGCTATTGCTGCGGTGGTTCTGGGCGGTACGAGTCTGGCGGGCGGAAAAGGTCGCATTGTTGGGACGTTGATCGGCGCATTAATTCTTGGCTTCCTTAATAATGGATTGAATTTGTTAGGTGTTTCCTCCTATTACCAGATGATCGTCAAAGCGGTGGTGATTTTGCTGGCGGTGCTGGTAGACAACAAAAAGCAGTAATAACGACTACAGGACATCTTGAATATGAACATGAAAAAACTGGCTACCCTGGTTTCCGCTGTTGCGCTAAGCGCCACCGTCAGTGCGAATGCGATGGCAAAAGACACCATCGCGCTGGTGGTCTCCACGCTTAACAACCCGTTCTTTGTATCGCTGAAAGATGGCGCGCAGAAAGAGGCGGATAAGCTTGGCTATAACCTGGTGGTGCTGGACTCCCAGAACAACCCGGCGAAAGAGCTGGCGAACGTGCAGGACTTAACCGTTCGCGGCACCAAAATTCTGCTGATTAACCCGACCGACTCCGACGCAGTAGGTAATGCTGTGAAGATGGCTAACCAGGCGAACATCCCGGTTATCACTCTTGACCGCCAGGCAACGAAAGGTGAAGTGGTGAGCCACATTGCTTCTGATAACGTACTGGGTGGCAAAATCGCCGGTGATTACATCGCGAAGAAAGCGGGTGAAGGTGCCAAAGTTATCGAGCTGCAAGGCATTGCTGGTACATCCGCAGCCCGTGAACGTGGCGAAGGCTTCCAGCAGGCCGTTGCTGCTCACAAGTTTAATGTTCTTGCCAGCCAGCCAGCAGATTTTGATCGCACTAAAGGTTTGAACGTAATGCAGAACCTGTTGACCGCTCATCCGGATGTTCAGGCTGTATTCGCGCAGAATGATGAAATGGCGCTGGGCGCGCTGCGCGCACTGCAAACTGCCGGTAAATCGGATGTGATGGTCGTCGGATTTGACGGTACACCGGATGGCGAAAAAGCGGTGAATGATGGCAAACTAGCAGCGACTATCGCTCAGCTACCCGATCAGATTGGCGCGAAAGGCGTCGAAACCGCAGATAAAGTGCTGAAAGGCGAGAAAGTTCAGGCTAAGTATCCGGTTGATCTGAAACTGGTTGTTAAGCAGTAGTTTTAATCAGGTTGTATGACCTGATGGTGACATAAATACGTCATCGACAGATGAACGTGTAATATAAAGAAAAGCAGGGCACGCGCCACCCTAACACGGTGGCGCATTTTATGGACATCCCGAATATGCAAAACGCAGGCAGCCTCGTTGTTCTTGGCAGCATTAATGCTGACCACATTCTTAATCTTCAATCTTTTCCTACTCCAGGCGAAACCGTAACCGGTAACCACTATCAGGTTGCATTTGGCGGCAAAGGCGCGAATCAGGCTGTGGCTGCTGGGCGTAGCGGTGCGAATATCGCGTTTATTGCCTGTACGGGTGATGACAGCATTGGTGAGAGCGTTCGCCAGCAGCTCGCCACTGATAACATTGATATTACTCCGGTCAGCGTGATCAAAGGCGAATCAACAGGTGTGGCGCTGATTTTTGTTAATGGCGAAGGTGAGAATGTCATCGGTATTCATGTCGGCGCTAATGCTGCCCTTTCCCCGGCGCTGGTGGAAGCGCAACGTGAGCGTATTGCCAACGCGTCAGCATTATTAATGCAGCTGGAATCACCACTCGAAAGTGTGATGGCAGCGGCGAAAATCGCCCATCAAAATAAGACTATCGTTGCGCTTAACCCGGCTCCGGCTCGCGAACTTCCTGACGAACTGCTGGCGCTGGTGGACATTATTACGCCAAACGAAACGGAAGCAGAAAAGCTCACCGGTATTCGTGTTGAAAATGATGAAGATGCAGCGAAGGCGGCGCAGGTACTGCATGAAAAAGGTATCCGTACTGTACTGATTACTTTAGGAAGTCGTGGTGTATGGGCTAGCGTGAATGGTGAAGGTCAGCGCGTTCCTGGATTCCGGGTGCAGGCTGTCGATACCATTGCTGCCGGAGATACCTTTAACGGCGCGTTAATCACGGCGTTGCTGGAAGAAAAACCATTGCCAGAGGCGATTCGGTTTGCCCATGCTGCCGCTGCGATTGCCGTAACACGTAAAGGCGCACAACCTTCCGTACCGTGGCGTGAAGAGATCGACGCATTTTTAGACAGGCAGAGGTGACGCTTGGCTACAATGAAAGATGTTGCCCGCCTGGCGGGCGTTTCTACCTCAACAGTTTCTCACGTTATCAATAAAGATCGCTTCGTCAGTGAAGCGATTACCGCCAAAGTTGAAGCGGCGATTAAAGAACTCAATTACGCGCCATCAGCCCTGGCGCGTAGCCTCAAACTCAATCAAACACATACCATTGGCATGTTGATCACTGCCAGTACCAATCCTTTCTATTCAGAACTGGTGCGTGGCGTTGAACGCAGCTGCTTCGAACGCGGTTATAGTCTCGTCCTTTGCAATACCGAAGGAGATGAACAGCGGATGAATCGCAATCTGGAAACGCTGATGCAAAAACGCGTTGATGGCTTGCTGTTACTGTGCACCGAAACGCATCAACCTTCGCGTGAAATCATGCAACGTTATCCGACAGTGCCTACTGTGATGATGGACTGGGCTCCGTTCGATGGCGACAGCGATCTTATTCAGGATAACTCGTTGCTGGGCGGAGACTTAGCAACGCAATATCTGATCGATAAAGGTCATACCCGTATCGCCTGTATTACCGGTCCGCTGGATAAAACTCCGGCGCGCCTGCGGTTGGAAGGTTATCGGGCGGCGATGAAACGTGCGGGTCTCAACATTCCTGATGGCTATGAAGTCACTGGTGATTTTGAATTTAACGGCGGGTTTGACGCCATGCGCCAACTGTTATCACATCCGCTGCGTCCTCAGGCCGTCTTTACCGGAAATGACGCTATGGCTGTTGGCGTTTACCAGGCGTTATATCAGGCAGAGTTACAGGTTCCGCAGGATATCGCGGTGATTGGCTATGACGATATCGAACTGGCAAGCTTTATGACGCCACCATTAACCACTATCCACCAACCGAAAGATGAACTGGGGGAGCTGGCGATTGATGTACTCATCCATCGGATAACCCAGCCGACCCTTCAGCAACAACGATTACAACTTACTCCGATTCTGATGGAACGCGGTTCGGCTTAGATTTACGCTGTCTTTTGATCAAATTATTACCATCGGTTGTTTTCAGAAGCATGAACATTGCTGCTGAAGCAACAGTAATAATGCCCATCGTGATAAACGTATAGTGGAATTGTTCGACAGTCGTTGTGCCTTCCATCCCTTCATAAACGCGAAGGACGGCCGCACTTACAGCAACGCCTAAACTAATCGACAGTTGCTGCGTGACCGCCAGAACACTGTTACCGCTGCTGGCGTTGTCATCGGTCAGATCGGCAAGTGTGATGGTATTCATCGCGGTAAATTGCGTCGACATAGCCATCCCTAATATAAACAACGGCAAGATCAGCATCCATATCGCCATTGCCGGTGATTGCAAAGAGAACTGAGCGATCATTAGCCCAATAATCACCGTGATCCCCACTAACGTATGGCGATAGCCCAGACGACGTAAGACTTGGGTAACCATCGATTTTGCAATAATGGAACCTAACGCTGTCGGTGCCATCATACAGCCGGCAATAAACGCCTGATAACCAAATCCTACCTGTAACATCAATGGCATAAGGAACGGTACACAACCGGTCCCCAGACGGGTTGCAATATTGCCTACGATACCGATCGAGAAAGTGCGGGTTTTAAATAAATCTAATGAAATTAATGGGTTTGGCGTGTGTCGCGCATGGAGAATATAGAGAAGCAGTAACCCGATGCTGGTGACAATTACCGTCAAGGCAATCCAGCTGGCGACAATCTTTTCCCCGAATAGCTCTATTCCGCTTGAGAAGAGAACAAGGCTGAGGCCAAACAGCAAAAAGCCAGTGATATCGAATCTGCGTCGTGCGGTGGTGAAAT
>NZ_CAOLGM010000106.1:0-16811 GCF_948475835.1 uncultured Escherichia sp.
ATTTAAGAAATATCGCATGTGGAGACGCAATATTAAATATTGTCAACCTAAAGAAACTCCTAAAAACCATATTGAATGACACTTAATATAATTCTTAAAAATAGCCAATTGCCGAATTGTTACCTTGCCTGCTATTCCGTTAGCTGTAACACTTCCTCCTGCATTATTGGAGAGCCAATATTCAATTACCATAATGTCACCTTATATTCGGAAGTTAATTTCCGCAATAACCCTTTCTCATCAACGACTGTATGTTGAGAGGGTTTTAAAAATTAAGCTAAATCAGTGTATTGGTAGCTAAAAAGCCAGGGGCGGTAGCGTGTCTGGATGCCTGAAAGACCAGTCTGAATTATTCTGTCAATAGCCTGCGGATGAAATCAATTTTTTTAGGACTGATGCCAGTTAAATTTTTATTCAATTAACTGCAAGGTAAATGTGCATGGCGACATTGCTATTAATAGTGCACAGGATAATTACTCTGCCAAAGTGATAAATAAACAATGATGAAATCCAAAATGAAATTGATGCCATTATTGGTGTCAGTAACCTTGATAAGCGGTTGCACAGTACTTCCGGGCAGCAATATGTCGACGATGGGCAAAGACGTCATCAAACAGCAGGACGCTGATTTCGATCTCGACAAAATGGTGAATGTTTATCCGCTGACCCCGCGCCTGATTGACCAATTACGCCCACGCCCGAATGTAGCGCGCCCCAATATGACGCTGGAAAGCGAGATCGCGAATTACCAGTATCGCGTCGGGCCGGGGGACGTTCTGAATGTCACCGTCTGGGATCACCCGGAACTCACCACGCCAGCCGGTCAGTACCGCAGCTCCAGCGACACCGGCAACTGGGTACAGCCTGACGGCACTATGTTTTACCCGTATATCGGCAAGGTTCACGTAGTCGGGAAAACGCTCGCTGAAATCCGCAGTGATATTACCGGGCGCTTAGCGACGTACATCGCTGACCCGCAGGTGGACGTTAATATCGCCGCCTTCCGCTCACAAAAGGCCTATATCTCAGGTCAGGTGAATAAATCCGGTCAACAGGCGATCACCAACGTACCACTGACCATTCTCGATGCCATCAACGCCGCAGGTGGCCTGACCGACACCGCTGACTGGCGCAACGTGGTGCTAACACACAATGGTCGTGAAGAACGCATTTCTTTGCAGGCGCTGATGCAAAACGGCGACCTCAATCAGAACCGACTGCTTTACCCCGGCGATATTCTCTACGTGCCGCGTAATGATGATCTGAAAGTATTTGTGATGGGTGAAGTTAAGAAACAGAGCACCCTGAAAATGGACTTTAGCGGTATGACCCTGACTGAAGCCCTGGGCAATGCTGAAGGTATCGACATGACCACCTCCAACGCCAGCGGCATCTTTGTCATTCGTCCGTTGAAAGGCGAGGGCGGGCGTAACGGCAAGATTGCCAATATCTACCAGCTGGATATGTCCGATGCCACGTCGCTGGTGATGGCGACAGAATTCCGCCTGCAACCTTATGACGTGGTGTATGTCACCACCGCCCCGGTTTCCCGCTGGAACCGTCTGATCAATCAGTTGCTGCCAACTATTAGCGGTGTCCGTTACATGACGGATACAGCCAGCGACATTCATAACTGGTAATCGTCATGTTTAACAACATCTTAGTTGTCTGTGTCGGCAATATTTGCCGTTCCCCGACGGCGGAACGCTTACTGCAACGTTATCACCCGGAACTGAAAGTGGAGTCCGCTGGACTCGGCGCGCTGGTCGGTAAGGGCGCAGATCCTACCGCTATCAGCGTCGCCGCAGAACATCAACTGTCTCTGGAAGGTCACTGTGCACGGCAAATCAGCCGCCGCCTGTGTCGCAACTATGACCTGATTTTGACCATGGAAAAGCGCCATATCGAACGCTTATGCGAGATGGCACCTGAGATGCGCGGCAAAGTGATGCTGTTTGGTCACTGGGATAACGAATGTGAAATCCCCGATCCGTATCGCAAAAGCCGGGAAACGTTTGCAGCGGTGTACACATTACTTGAACGGTCTGCCCGCCAGTGGGCGCAGGCATTGAACGCAGAGCAGGTATAAGAATGACAGAAAAAGTAAAACAACATGCCGCTCCGGTAACGGGCAGTGATGAAATCGATATTGGTCGCCTGGTCGGCACCGTCATTGAAGCGCGCTGGTGGGTGATTGGCATCACCGCTGTATTTGCCCTCTGTGCTGTGGTTTACACTTTCTTCGCCACGCCGATTTATAGTGCCGACGCACTGGTACAAATCGAACAAAACAGCGGCAATTCGTTAGTGCAGGACATTGGCTCGGCATTAGCCAACAAACCGCCTGCATCGGACGCCGAGATCCAGTTGATTCGTTCGCGTCTGGTGCTTGGTAAAACGGTGGACGATCTAGACCTCGATATTGCGGTGAGCAAAAACACGTTCCCGATTTTCGGTGCGGGTTGGGATCGCCTGATGGGACGTCAGAACGAGACGGTGAAAGTGACCACCTTTAACCGCCCGAAAGAGATGGCGGACCAGGTGTTTACGCTTAATGTGCTGGATGACAAAAACTACACTCTGAGCAGTGATGGCGGCTTTAGCGCCCGTGGGCAAGCGGGCCAGATGCTGAAAAAAGAAGGCGTCACGCTGATGGTTGAAGCCATTCACGCCCGCCCGGGCAGTGAGTTTACCGTCACCAAATACTCCACGTTGGGGATGATCAACCAACTGCAAAACAGCCTGACGGTAACGGAGAACGGCAAAGACGCAGGCGTACTGAGCCTGACTTATACCGGTGAAGATCGCGAACAGATCCGCGACATTCTTAACAGCATCGCCCGTAACTATCAGGAACAAAATATTGAGCGCAAATCGGCGGAAGCGTCGAAAAGCCTCGCTTTCCTCGCGCAACAGTTACCGGAAGTACGTAGCCGCCTCGATGTTGCCGAAAACAAACTGAATGCCTTCCGTCAGGATAAAGATTCTGTTGATCTGCCGCTGGAAGCGAAAGCGGTGCTCGATTCGATGGTGAACATCGACGCGCAGTTGAACGAACTGACCTTTAAAGAGGCGGAAATCTCCAAGCTGTACACCAAAGTTCACCCCGCGTACCGCACGCTGCTGGAGAAACGTCAGGCGCTGGAAGACGAAAAAGCCAAACTTAATGGTCGCGTAACGGCGATGCCGAAAACCCAGCAGGAGATTGTGCGCCTGACCCGCGATGTCGAGTCTGGTCAGCAGGTCTATATGCAACTGCTGAATAAAGAGCAGGAGCTGAAAATCACCGAAGCCAGCACCGTCGGCGATGTGCGCATTGTTGACCCGGCAATCACCCAGCCTGGCGTGCTAAAACCGAAGAAAGGGCTGATTATCCTCGGCGCGATTATCCTTGGCCTGATGCTCTCTATCGTGGGTGTGCTGCTGCGCTCGTTGTTTAATCGCGGCATCGAAAGCCCGCAAGTGCTGGAAGAACACGGAATCAGCGTCTATGCCAGCATCCCGCTGTCGGAGTGGCAGAAAGCGCGCGATAGCGTCAAAACCATCAAAGGGGTTAAACGCTATAAACAGAGCCAGCTACTGGCAGTGGGGAATCCAACCGATCTGGCGATTGAAGCCATCCGTAGTCTGCGTACCAGTCTGCACTTCGCGATGATGCAGGCGCAGAACAATGTGTTGATGATGACCGGGGTTAGCCCGTCAATTGGTAAAACCTTTGTCTGCGCCAACCTGGCGGCGGTGATCAGCCAGACCAATAAACGGGTGTTGTTGATCGACTGTGATATGCGCAAAGGCTACACCCACGAGCTGTTGGGCACCAATAACGTCAATGGTCTGTCGGAAATTCTGATTGGTCAGGGCGATATTACTACCGCTGCTAAACCGACCTCTATTGCCAAATTTGACCTGATCCCGCGCGGTCAGGTGCCGCCAAATCCTTCTGAGCTGTTGATGAGCGAACGCTTTGCCGAACTGGTGAACTGGGCGAGTAAAAACTATGACCTGGTGTTGATTGATACGCCGCCGATTCTGGCAGTGACCGATGCCGCAATTGTTGGTCGTCATGTCGGAACCACGTTAATGGTGGCGCGTTATGCGGTCAACACATTGAAAGAAGTGGAAACCAGTCTGAGCCGCTTTGAGCAAAACGGTATTCCGGTGAAAGGGGTGATTCTGAACTCCATCTTCCGCCGCGCCAGCGCGTATCAGGATTATGGCTATTACGAATACGAATATAAGTCGGATGCGAAATAACGACATCCGCTGTCGGATGCGATGCTGACGCATCTTATCCGACCTACCTTCACGCCGCATCCGGCAAGCAAACCAGCTCCGTAGGCCGGATAAGGCGCTCACGCCGCATCCGGCAACAGAACCCGTAAACAAGCTTATAAACCGGCAGAACATCTCGACACTCCGGGAGAACAACCTATGAAAGATAATCCGCTGATCTCAATCTATATGCCAACCTGGAACCGCCAACAACTGGCGATTCGGGCGATAAAATCGGTCCTGCGCCAGGACTACAGCAACTGGGAGATGATCATCGTGGATGATTGCTCCACCTCCTGGGAACAACTGCAACAGTACGTCACCGCCCTCAACGATCCGCGTATCACTTACATCCACAACGATATTAACAGCGGGGCGTGCGCGGTACGTAACCAGGCTATTATGCTGGCGCAAGGGGAATACATTACCGGGATCGATGACGATGACGAATGGACACCCAACCGTCTGAGCGTCTTCCTCGCCCATAAACAGCAACTGGTCACTCACGCCTTTTTGTACGCTAACGACTACGTATGCCAGGGAGAAGTTTATTCCCAACCGGCAAGCTTACCACTGTATCCCAAATCGCCGTACTCACGCCGCCTGTTCTATAAACGCAATATCATTGGCAATCAGGTCTTTACCTGGGCATGGCGTTTCAAAGAGTGTTTGTTCGATACCGAACTGAAAGCGGCACAGGATTACGACATCTTCCTGCGGATGGTGGTGGAGTATGGCGAACCGTGGAAAGTGGAAGAGGCGACGCAGATCCTGCATATCAATCACGGTGAAATGCAGATCACCTCGTCACCGAAAAAATTCTCCGGATACTTCCACTTTTACCGCAAGCACAAAGACAAATTTGACCGCGCCAGCAAAAAATATCAGCTGTTTACCCTCTACCAGATCCGCAATAAACGCATGACCTGGCGCACGTTGCTGACGCTGCTGTCGGTGCGTAACGGCAAACGTCTGGCTGATGGTATTCGGGGGCGCTAAATATGCTGGAAGATCTACGCGCCAACAGCTGGAGTTTACGTCCGTGCTGCATGGTTCTAGCCTATCGCGTCGCTCATTTTTGTTCGGTGTGGCGCAAAAAGAACGTCCTCAACAATATTTGGGCGGCCCCGCTGCTGGTGCTGTATCGCATTATCACCGAATGCTTTTTCGGTTATGAAATCCAGGCAGCCGCAACCATTGGTCGCCGTTTCACTATCCATCACGGTTACGCCGTAGTGATCAATAAAAACGTGGTAGCGGGGGATGATTTCACCATTCGCCACGGCGTCACTATCGGCAATCGTGGTGCCGATAACATGGCATGTCCACACATTGGCAACGGCGTCGAACTCGGTGCCAACGTCATTATTCTTGGTGATATCACGCTTGGTAACAACGTCACCGTGGGCGCGGGCAGCGTGGTGCTCGACTCTGTCCCGGACAACGCGCTGGTGGTGGGAGAAAAAGCGCGAGTGAAGGTAATTAAATGAATATTCTGCAATTTAATGTGCGATTGGCGGAAGGCGGGGCGGCAGGTGTGGCGTTAGATCTCCACCAGCGTGCGCTGCAACAGGGGCTGGCGTCACATTTTGTCTACGGCTACGGCAAAGGCGGCAAAGAGAGCGTCAGCCATCAAAACTATCCGCAGGTCATCAAACATACGCCGCGGATGACCGCGATGGCGAATATTGCCCTGTTTCGTCTGTTTAATCGCGATCTGTTTGGCAATTTCAATGAGTTATATCGCACCATTACTCGCACCCCGGGTCCGGTGGTCCTGCATTTTCATGTGCTGCACAGCTACTGGTTGAATCTTAAGAGCGTGGTGCGCTTTTGCGAAAAGGTGAAAAACCACAAACCGGATGTCACTCTGGTCTGGACGTTACACGACCACTGGAGCGTTACCGGACGCTGCGCCTTTACCGACGGTTGCGAAGGCTGGAAAACGGGCTGCCAGAAATGCCCGACCTTAAATAACTATCCGCCGGTGAAGATTGATCGGGCACACCAGCTGGTGGCGGGCAAACGCCAGTTATTCCGCGAGATGCTGGCACTGGGCTGTCAGTTTATTTCCCCCAGCCAGCATGTGGCTGACGCTTTCAATAGTCTGTACGGGCCAGGGCGTTGCCGGATTATCAATAATGGTATTGATATGGTAACCGAAGCGATTCTGGCGGACTTGCCTCCGGTGCGCGAAACCCAGGGCAAGCCGAAAATCGCGGTGGTGGCGCATGACCTGCGTTACGACGGCAAGACTAACCAGCAACTGGTGCGTGAGATGATGGCGCTGGGCGACAAAATCGAACTGCATACCTTTGGTAAGTTCTCGCCGTTCACCGCTGGCAACGTGGTTAATCACGGCTTTGAAACTGACAAGCGCAAGTTGATGAGCGCGCTCAATCAGATGGATGCGCTGGTGTTCAGTTCTCGCGTCGATAACTACCCGCTGATTTTGTGTGAGGCGCTATCGATTGGCGTGCCGGTGATCGCCACCCATAGCGATGCGGCGCGGGAAGTGCTGCAAAAATCCGGTGGTAAAACCGTCAGTGAAGAAGAGGTGCTGCAACTGGTGCAGTTAAGCAAACCGGAAATCGCGCAGGCGATATTTGGTACCACGCTGGCTGAGTTCAGCCAACGCAGCCGCGCCGCCTACAGTGGACAACAGATGCTGGAGGAGTATGTCAACTTCTATCAGAATCTGTAGCTACCTGCTGCTGCCGCTGATCTACCTGCTGGTTAACGTCAAAATCGCCCAGCTTGGTGAAAGTTTCCCCATCACTATCGTCACTTTTTTACCTGTCTTGTTACTGCTGTTTTTAGAACGCATCAGCGTTAAAAAATTGATGATTGCCTTAGGGATTGGTGCGGGACTCACGGCGTTCAACTATCTGTTTGGTCAGTCGTTGGATGCCAGTAAATACGTCACTTCAACCATGCTGTTTGTCTATATTGTGATCATTATTGGCATGGTGTGGAGTATTCGCTTTAAAACGATTTCGCCACACAACCATCGCAAGATATTACGTTTCTTTTATCTGGTGGTCGGGCTGGTGGTGGCGCTGGCGGCGGTGGAGATGGCGCAAATTATCCTCACCGGCGGCAGCAGTATTATGGAGTCGATTTCGAAATATCTGATTTACAGCAACAGCTATGTGCTGAATTTCATCAAATTCGGCGGCAAGCGCACGACAGCACTTTATTTCGAACCGGCATTTTTCGCTCTGGCATTAATCTCAATTTGGCTCAGCATCAAACAGTTTGGTATCAAAACGCCTAAAACCGATGCTATGATTCTCGCAGGGATAATATTATCCGGATCGTTTTCAGGGGTTATGACCTTTATCCTGTTTTATTTGCTGGAGTGGGCATTCCAATATCTGAATAAAGAGGCGATTAAGAAAAAGTTACCGTTAGCATTGATTTCTCTGGCTGTATTCCTGGTTGGTGTGGTAATCGCGTTTCCTTATATTTCCACCCGTCTGGGCGATTTAGGTACGGAAGGATCGTCATCGTATTATCGTATTGTCGGTCCGCTGGTGATGGTCGGTTATTCTTTGACCCATATTGACGGTGTAGTCAGATTTGGCTCACTTTATGAATATGTCGCATCATTCGGAATATTTAACGGTGCGGATGTCGGAAAAACCATAGACAATGGTTTGTATCTGCTGATTATTTATTTTTCCTGGTTCGCGGTGTTTTTATCGCTGTGGTACATGGGGAAAGTGATAAAAATGATGATCAACGCTTTTGGTGATAACCGCAATTTTCGCGTGCAATTATATCTTTTTACTCCGGTATCGCTGTTTTTTACCGGTTCGATATTTAGCCCGGAATATGCATTTTTAATCGTCTGTCCGTTTATTTTGCGAAAAGCGTTAAATATTACGAGGTAAGAATAAGAACATGTTGCTTAGCATAATCACTGTCGCGTTTCGTAACCTCGAAGGGATAGTCAAAACACATGCCTCGCTGGCGCATCTGGCGCAGGCGGAAGATATCAGCTTCGAATGGATTGTTGTCGATGGCGGTTCCAATGACGGCACCCGTGAGTATCTGGAAAATCTCAATGGTATCTATAACCTACGCTTTGTCAGCGAGCCAGATAACGGTATCTATGACGCCATGAACAAAGGCATTACGATGGCACAAGGCAAGTTCGCGTTGTTTCTCAATTCGGGCGATATTTTTCATCAGAATGCCGCAAATTTTGTCCGTAAGTTAAAAATGCAAAAAGATAACGTGATGATCACCGGCGATGCGCTGCTGGATTTTGGCGACGGGCATAAAATTAAACGTAGCGCCAAACCGGGCTGGTATATTTATCACAGCCTGCCCGCCAGTCATCAGGCGATATTTTTCCCGGTATCCGGCTTGAAGAAATGGCGTTATGACCTGGAATATAAAGTTTCTTCCGACTACGCGCTGGCAGCCAAAATGTATAAAGCCGGTTATGCATTTAAAAAACTCAATGGCCTGGTGTCTGAATTTTCCATGGGTGGGGTATCTACCACCAATAATATGGAATTGTGTGCTGACGCGAAAAAAGTCCAACGGCAAATATTACATGTGCCTGGCTTTTGGGCTGAATTATCCTGGCATTTACGCCAACGTACTACCTCAAAGACGAAAGCCTTATATAACAAAAGCTGAATATAAGGGAAAACGATGCAAGATTTAAGCGGTTTCTCGGTACCGAAAGGGTTCCGGGGCGGCAACGCTATTAAAGTGCAATTATGGTGGGCAGTACAGGCAACAATATTTGCCTGGTCGCCACAAGTATTGTATCGCTGGCGGGCATTTTTATTACGTTTATTCGGGGCAAAAATAGGAAAAAACGTAGTTATTCGTCCGTCAGTAAAAATTACCTATCCGTGGAAATTAACCTTAGGTGATTACGCGTGGGTCGGCGATGAGGTCAATTTATATACCCTCGGTGAAATAACCATTGGCGCACATTCGGTGATATCGCAAAAAAGTTATTTATGCACCGGTAGCCACGACCATGCAAGTCAACATTTCACCATTAACGCCACGCCTATTGTGATTGGCGAGAAATGCTGGCTGGCAACCGATGTCTTTGTTGCCCCAGGCGTCACAATCGGCGACGGCACCGTCGTGGGTGCACGAAGCAGTGTTTTTAAATCGCTTCCGGCAAATGTGGTTTGCCGGGGGAATCCCGCAGTGGTGATACGCGAACGCGTTGAAACTGAATAAATTCAAAAAATACAGAGGAATAAGACATGTCAAAAGTCGCTCTCATCACCGGTGTAACCGGACAAGACGGTTCTTACCTGGCAGAGTTTCTGCTGGAAAAAGGTTACGAGGTGCATGGTATTAAGCGTCGTGCATCGTCATTCAACACCGAGCGCGTGGATCACATTTATCAGGATCCGCACACCTGCAACCCGAAATTCCATCTGCATTATGGCGACCTGAGTGATACCTCCAACCTGACGCGCATTTTGCGTGAAGTGCAGCCGGATGAAGTGTACAACCTGGGCGCAATGAGCCACGTTGCGGTTTCTTTTGAGTCACCGGAATATACCGCAGACGTCGATGCGATGGGTACGCTGCGCCTGCTGGAGGCGATCCGCTTCCTCGGTCTGGAAAAGAAAACCCGTTTCTATCAGGCTTCCACCTCTGAACTGTATGGTCTGGTGCAGGAAATTCCGCAGAAAGAAACCACGCCGTTCTACCCACGCTCTCCGTATGCGGTCGCCAAACTGTACGCCTACTGGATCACCGTTAACTACCGCGAATCCTACGGCATGTACGCCTGTAACGGTATTCTCTTCAACCATGAATCCCCGCGCCGCGGCGAAACCTTCGTTACCCGCAAAATCACCCGCGCAATCGCCAACATCGCCCAGGGGCTGGAGTCGTGCCTGTACCTCGGCAATATGGATTCCCTGCGTGACTGGGGCCACGCCAAAGACTACGTAAAAATGCAGTGGATGATGCTGCAACAGGAACAGCCGGAAGATTTCGTTATCGCGACCGGCGTTCAGTACTCCGTGCGTCAGTTCGTGGAAATGGCAGCGGCACAGCTGGGCATCAAACTGCGCTTTGAAGGCACGGGTGTTGAAGAGAAGGGCATTGTGGTTTCCGTCACCGGGCATGACGCGCCGGGCGTTAAACCGGGTGATGTGATTATCGCCGTTGATCCGCGTTACTTCCGTCCGGCTGAAGTTGAAACGCTGCTCGGCGACCCGACCAAAGCGCACGAAAAACTGGGCTGGAAACCGGAAATCACCCTCAGAGAGATGGTGTCTGAAATGGTGGCTAATGACCTCGAAGCGGCGAAAAAACACTCTCTGCTGAAATCTCACGGCTACGACGTGGCGATCGCGCTGGAGTCATAAGCATGAGTAAACAACGCATTTTTATCGCTGGCCATCGTGGGATGGTCGGTTCCGCCATCACGCGGCAGCTCGAACAGCGCGGTGATGTGGAACTGGTATTACGCACCCGCGACGAGCTGAACCTGCTGGACAGCCGCGCGGTGCATGATTTCTTTGCCAGCGAACGCATTGACCAGGTCTATCTGGCGGCGGCGAAAGTGGGCGGCATTGTTGCCAACAACACCTATCCGGCGGATTTCATCTACCAGAACATGATGATTGAGAGCAACATCATTCACGCCGCGCATCAGAACGACGTGAACAAACTGCTGTTTCTTGGATCGTCCTGTATCTACCCGAAACTGGCAAAACAGCCGATGGCAGAAAGCGAGTTATTGCAGGGCACGCTGGAGCCGACCAACGAGCCTTACGCCATTGCCAAAATCGCCGGGATCAAACTGTGCGAATCTTACAACCGCCAGTATGGACGCGATTACCGCTCTGTCATGCCGACCAACCTGTACGGGCCGCATGACAACTTCCACCCGAGTAATTCGCATGTGATCCCAGCATTGCTGCGTCGCTTCCACGAGGCGACGGCACAGAATGCGCCGGACGTGGTGGTGTGGGGCAGCGGCACACCGATGCGCGAATTTCTGCACGTCGATGATATGGCGGCGGCGAGCATTCATGTCATGGAGCTGGCGCACGAAGTCTGGCTGGAGAACACCCAGCCGATGCTGTCGCACATTAACGTCGGTACCGGTGTTGACTGCACTATCCGCGAGCTGGCGCAAACCATCGCCAAAGTGGTGGATTACAAAGGTCGGGTGGTTTTTGATGCCAGCAAGCCGGATGGTACGCCGCGCAAACTGCTGGATGTGACGCGCCTGCATCAGCTTGGCTGGTATCACGAAATCTCACTGGAAGCGGGGCTTGCCAGCACTTACCAGTGGTTCCTTGAGAATCGAGACCGCTTTCGGGGGTAATGATGTTTTTACGTCAGGAAGACTTTGCCACGGTAGTGCGCTCCACACCGCTTGTCTCTCTCGACTTTATTGCCGAGAACAGTCGCGGCGAGTTTCTGCTTGGCAAAAGAACCAACCGCCCGGCGCAGGGTTACTGGTTTGTGCCGGGAGGGCGCGTGCAGAAAGACGAAACGCTGGAAGCCGCATTTGAGCGGCTGACGATGGCGGAACTGGGGCTGCGTCTGCCGATAACAGCAGGCCAGTTTTACGGTGTCTGGCAGCACTTTTATGACGATAACTTCTCTGGCACGGATTTCACCACTCACTATGTGGTGCTCGGTTTTCGCTTCAGAGTCGCTGAAGAAGATCTGATACTGCCGGATGAGCAGCATGACGATTACCGCTGGCTGACGCCGGACGCGCTGCTCGCCAGTGACAATGTTCACGCTAACAGCCGCGCCTATTTTCTCGCTGAGAAGCGTGCCGGAGTACCCGGATTATGAAAATACTGGTCTACGGCATTAACTACTCGCCGGAGTTAACCGGCATCGGCAAATACACCGGAGAAATGGTGGAATGGCTGGCGGCGCAAGGTCATGAGGTGCGGGTTATTACCGCACCGCCTTACTACCCGCAGTGGCAGGTGGGTGAGAACTATTCCGCCTGGCGCTACAAACGAGAAGAGGGGGCCGCCACGGTGTGGCGCTGCCCGCTGTATGTGCCAAAACAGCCGAGCACCCTGAAACGCCTGTTGCATCTCGGCAGTTTTGCCGTCAGCAGTTTCTTTCCGCTGATGGCGCAACGTCGCTGGAAGCCGGATCGCATTATTGGCGTGGTACCAACGCTGTTTTGCACGCCGGGAATGCGCCTGCTGGCGAAACTCTCTGGCGCGCGTACCGTGCTGCATATTCAGGATTACGAAGTGGACGCCATGCTGGGGCTGGGCCTTGCCGGAAAAGGCAAAGGCGGCAAAGTGGCACAGCTGGCAACGGCGTTCGAACGTAGCGGACTGCATAACGTCGATAACGTCTCCACGATTTCGCGTTCGATGATGAATAAAGCCATCGAAAAAGGCGTGGCGGCGGAAAGCGTCATCTTCTTCCCCAACTGGTCGGAAATTGCCCGTTTTCAGCATGTCGCAGACGCCGATGTTGATGCCCTTCGTAACCAGCTTGGCCTGCCGGATAACAAAAAAATCATTCTTTACTCCGGCAATATTGGTGAAAAGCAGGGGCTGGAAAACGTTATTGAAGCTGCCGAACGCCTGCGTGATGAACCGCTGATTTTTGCCATTGTCGGGCAGGGCGGCGGCAAAGCGCGGCTGGAAAAAATGGCGCAGCAGCGTGGACTGCGCAACATGCAATTTTTCCCGCTGCAATCGTATGACGCTTTACCCGCACTGCTGAAGATGGGCGATTGCCATCTGGTGGTGCAAAAACGCGGCGCGGCAGATGCCGTATTGCCGTCGAAACTGACCAATATTCTGGCAGTAGGCGGTAACGCGGTGATTACCGCAGAGGCCCACACAGAACTGGGACAGCTTTGCGAAACCTTTCCGGGCATTGCGGTTTGCGTGGAACCGGAATCGGTCGAGGCGCTGGTGGCGGGGATTCGTCAGGCGCTCCTGCTGCCCAAGTACAACACGGTGGCACGTGAATATGCCGAACGCACGCTCGATAAAGAGAACGTGTTACGTCAATTTATAAATGATATTCGGGGATAATTATGGCGCAGTCGAAACTCTATCCAGTTGTGATGGCAGGTGGCTCCGGTAGCCGCTTATGGCCGCTTTCCCGCGTACTTTACCCCAAGCAGTTTTTATGCCTGAAAGGCGATCTCACCATGCTGCAAACCACCATCTGCCGCCTGAACGGCGTGGAGTGCGAAAGCCCGGTGGTGATTTGCAATGAGCAGCACCGCTTTATTGTCGCGGAACAGCTGCGTCAACTGAACAAACTTACCGAGAACATTATTCTCGAACCTGCAGGGCGTAACACTGCACCGGCCATTGCGCTGGCGGCGCTGGCGGCAAAACGTCATAGCCCGGAGAACGACCCGTTAATGCTGGTGCTGGCGGCGGATCATGTAATTGCCGATGAAGACGCGTTCCGTGCCGCCGTGCGTAATGCCATGCCATATGCCGAAGCGGGCAAGCTGGTGACCTTTGGCATTGTGCCGGATCTACCAGAAACCGGTTATGGCTATATTCGTCGCGGTGAAGTGTCTGCGGGTGAGCAGGATACGGTGGCCTTTGAAGTGGCGCAGTTTGTCGAAAAACCGAATCTGGAAACCGCCCAGGCCTATGTGGCAAGCGGCGAATATTACTGGAACAGCGGCATGTTCCTGTTCCGCGCCGGACGCTATCTCGAAGAACTGAAAAAATATCGCCCGGATATTCTCGATGCCTGTGAAAAAGCGATGAGCGCCGTCGATCCGGATCTTGATTTTATTCGTGTGGATGAAGAAGCGTTTCTCGCCTGCCCGGAAGAGTCGGTGGATTACGCGGTCATGGAACGTACGGCAGATGCTGTTGTGGTGCCGATGGATGCGGGCTGGAGCGATGTTGGTTCCTGGTCTTCATTATGGGAGATCAGCGCCCACACCGCCGAGGGCAACGTTTGCCACGGCGATGTGATTAATCACAAAACTGAAAACAGCTATGTGTATGCCGAATCTGGCCTGGTCACCACCGTCGGGGTGAAAGATCTGGTAGTGGTGCAGACCAAAGATGCGGTGCTGATTGCCGACCGTAACGCGGTACAGGATGTGAAAAAAGTGGTCGAGCAGATCAAAGCCGATGGTCGCCATGAGCATCGGGTGCATCGCGAAGTGTATCGTCCGTGGGGCAAATATGACTCTATCGACGCGGGCGACCGCTACCAGGTGAAACGCATCACCGTGAAACCGGGCGAAGGCTTGTCGGTACAGATGCACCATCACCGCGCGGAACACTGGGTGGTGGTTGCGGGAACGGCAAAAGTCACCATTGACGGTGATATCAAACTGCTTGGTGAAAACGAGTCCATTTATATTCCGCTGGGGGCGACGCACTGCCTGGAAAACCCGGGGAAAATTCCGCTCGATTTAATTGAAGTACGCTCCGGCTCTTATCTCGAAGAGGATGATGTGGTGCGTTTCGCGGATCGCTACGGACGGGTGTAAACGTCGCATCAGGCGCTGTTTGTCGGATGCGGCGTGAACGCCTTATCCGACCTACGGTTCGGTTTTGTAGGCCTGATAAGACGCGGCAGCGTCGCATCAGGCAATGAATGCGAAACCGCGGTGTAAATAACGACAAAAACAAAATTGGCCGTTTCGGTCAGGGCCAACTATTGCCTGAAAAAGGGTAACGATATGAAAAAATTAACCTGCTTTAAAGCCTATGATATTCGCGGGAAATTAGGCGAAGAACTGAATGAAGATATTGCCTGGCGTATTGGGCGTGCCTATGGCGAATTTCTCAAACCGAAAACCATTGTGTTAGGCGGTGATGTCCGCCTCACCAGCGAAACCTTAAAACTGGCGCTGGCAAAAGGTTTGCAGGATGCGGGCGTCGATGTGCTGGATATTGGCATGTCCGGCACCGAAGAGATCTATTTCGCCACGTTCCATCTCGGTGTGGATGGCGGCATTGAAGTTACCGCCAGCCATAATCCGATGGATTACAACGGCATGAAACTGGTGCGCGAAGGGGCTCGCCCGATCAGCGGTGATACCGGACTGCGCGACGTCCAGCGTCTGGCAGAAGCCAACGACTTTCCTCCCGTCGATGAAACCAAACGCGGTCGCTATCAGCAAATCAATCTGCGTGACGCTTACGTTGATCACCTGTTCGGTTATATCAACGTCAAAAACCTCACGCCGCTCAAGCTGGTGATTAACTCCGGGAATGGCGCAGCGGGTCCGGTGGTGGACGCCATTGAAGCCCGCTTTAAAGCCCTCGGCGCGCCCGTGGAATTAATCAAAGTACACAACACACCGGACGGCAATTTCCCCAACGGTATTCCTAACCCGCTGCTGCCGGAATGTCGCGACGACACCCGCAATGCGGTCATCAAACACGGCGCGGATATGGGCATTGCCTTTGATGGCGATTTTGACCGCTGCTTCCTGTTTGACGAAAAAGGGCAGTTTATTGAGGGTTACTACATTGTCGGCCTGCTGGCAGAAGCGTTCCTCGAAAAAAATCCCGGCGCGAAGATCATCCACGATCCTCGTCTCTCCTGGAATACCGTTGATGTGGTGACTGCCGCAGGTGGCACCCCGGTAATGTCGAAAACCGGACACGCCTTTATTAAAGAACGTATGCGCAAGGAAGACGCCATCTACGGTGGCGAAATGAGCGCCCACCATTACTTCCGTGATTTCGCTTACTGCGACAGCGGCATGATCCCATGGCTGCTGGTCGCCGAACTGGTGTGCCTGAAAGGAAAAACGCTGGGCGAACTGGTGCGCGACCGGATGGCGGCGTTTCCGGCAAGCGGTGAGATCAACAGCAAACTGGCGCAACCCGTTGAGGCGATTAATCGCGTGGAACAGCATTTTAGCCGCGAGGCGCTGGCGGTGGATCGCACCGATGGTATCAGCATGACCTTTGCCGACTGGCGCTTTAACCTGCGCTCCTCCAACACCGAACCGGTGGTGCGGTTGAATGTGGAATCGCGCGGTGATGTACCGCTGATGGAAGCGCGAACGCGAACTCTGCTGACGTTGCTGAATGAGTAATGTCGGATCTTCCCTTACCCCACTGCGGGTAAGGGGCTAATAACAGGAACAACGATGACAAATCTAAAAAAGCGCGAGCGAGCGAAAACCAATGCATCGTTAATCTCTATGGTGCAACGCTTTTCAGATATCACCATCATGTTTGCCGGACTATGGCTGGTTTGCGAAGTGAGCGGACTGTCATTCCTCTACATGCACCTGTTGGTGGCGTTGATTACGCTGGTGGTGTTCCAGATGCTGGGCGGCATCACCGATTTTTATCGCTCATGGCGCGGTGTTCGGGCAGCGACAGAATTTGCCCTGTTGCTACAAAACTGGACCTTAAGCGTTATTTTCAGCGCCGGACTGGTGGCGTTCAACAATGATTTCGACACGCAACTGAAAATCTGGCTGGCGTGGTATGGGCTGACCAGTATCGGACTGGTGGTTTGCCGTTCATGTATTCGCATTGGGGCGGGCTGGCTGCGTAATCATGGCTATAACAAGCGTATGGTCGCCCTAG
>NZ_CAOLGM010000107.1:0-16804 GCF_948475835.1 uncultured Escherichia sp.
ACATAGGCATAATATTCACATAAACAATATAAATTAAAAAAGGGTGCAGGAGACCAAACCATCACAATTCAGTACGCGGGGTTTTACCCCCGCGTGGTGGCTACTTCTTCGATTCGTAAGCGAGAACTGCCTTAAACTCCATACCACGTTCTCTGATACTCAACTCACACAACGAGTCACCTACCATCAGCGTGAATCCCAGTACTGTACAACACAGTACGATGATTGCCACAAGGGCATATTTTGTCAGCATGTCTTGCCTCCCTGCAAAGAAGAGACTAACATTCGAATTGTTTGGGTTCGAACGTAAGCCTCAGGTTGATAGAAATATCGCCTGGGGCTTTTGTCCATCTGGAACCTCGCGAATGCTTAACGCCAGACAGCCTCAAGCACCCGACGCCATTCTATACCTGATAATTCTTCCAGCGGCGTTCACGTTTAAAATCAGGAATACTGCTCGCAAAATAAAAACGCCCCCATCATTTCTGACAGAGGCGTTTAATTTATCCGGCAATATTTACCCTTCGTGCAATCCACATTCCCTTTTTAAGCCAAAGAAACGTGTTTCTTCTTCCGACATGCCAGGTTCCCATTTACGGGTTGTATGGGTATCGCCCACCGATAAATATCCTTCGTCCCATAATGGGTGATATTTCAGGCCATGTTTTTGCAGATACTGATATATCGTTCGGTTATCCCAGTCGATAATCGGCAGCACTTTAAATACGCCACGCTGAATTGCCAGCACCGGTAAATTGGCGCGGCTGCCGGATTGTTCGCGGCGCAGGCCAGCAAACCACGTTTGCGCATTCAGTTCTTTCAGCGCCCGGTTCATCGGTTCGACTTTGTTGATGTCATTGTACTTTTCAATGCCTTCAACGCCCTGTTCCCACAGTTTGCCGTAGCGTGCTTCCTGCCAGGCGGCGCTTTCGGTAGCGCGGTACACTTTCAGGTTGAGCTTGAGTTTGTCCGTTAACTCGTCAATAAAGCGGTAGGTTTCCGGGAACAGATAGCCGGTGTCGGTGAGGATCACCGGAATATCCGGGTGAATCTGATTCACCAGATGCAGGCTCACCGCCGCCTGAATGCCAAAGCTGGAAGAAAGTACATATTCACCGGGCAGATTATCCAGCGCCCAGGCAACGCGGCCTTCAGCGTCCAGTTTTTCCAGTTCGGCGTTAGTTTCTGCCAGCGCCAGAATGCGATCTACCTTCGGCAGTTCGTTCAGGGCGTTTAGATCGAGTTTGGACATAGATTCCTCACTGTTTGCCTTGCCTGATGCGACGCTCACGCGTCTTATCAGGCCTACAAGACCGGGCTGATGGTTAATCCCACAAATCGCGCGCCGGATCGAGCACCGGGCGAATGATGCCCGCACGCACCGTAAAGTCGCCGAAGCCTTCACCCGCTTCGCGCTCTTTCGCCCAGCGCCCTATCAGTTCATCAAGCGACGCCAGGATTTCCGGCTCGGTGATGTTTTCTTTATACATCCGTGGGATACGTGTCCCAATGCGGTTGCCGCCAAGATGCAGGTTGTAGCGACCCGGCGCTTTACCCACTAGGCCCACTTCCGCCAGCATCGCGCGACCACAACCGTTCGGGCAGCCTGTTACACGCATCACGATATGCTCATCGCTGACACCATGTTTCGCCATTAAATTATCGATGTTGTCGATAAAAGACGGCAGGAAACGCTCTGCTTCCGCCATCGCCAGCGGGCAAGTCGGGAACGAGACGCAGGCCATCGAGTTTTCACGCTGCGGCGTGACGGCATTCATTAACCCGCTCTCTTTGGCGATCTTCTCGATCTTCGCTTTCTCGCTTTCCGGTACACCGGCGATGATCAGATTCTGGTTCGCCGTAATGCGGAAATCGCCTTTGTGGATCTTCGCGATCTCCAGCAGGCCGGTTTTCAGCGGACGCCCCGGATAATCAAGGATGCGACCATTTTCGATAAACAGCGTCAGGTGCCAGTTATCATCAATGCCCTTAACCCAGCCAATACGATCGCCTCGTCCGGTGAACTCATATGGACGGATCGGTTCAAATTTGATCCCCGCGCGACGCTCCACTTCCGCTTTAAACGTCTCAACCCCCACGCGCTCCAGCGTGTATTTGGTTTTGGCATTTTTACGATCGGTTCGGTTACCCCAGTCACGCTGAGTTGTCACGACGGCTTCGGCCACCGCCAGCGTATGCTCCAGCGGCAGATAGCCAAACTCGCTCGCCGTGCGGGCGTAGGTTTTCTTGTTGCCGTGTTCGATAGAAAGCCCACCGCCCACCAGCAGGTTGAAGCCTACCAGCTTGCCGTTTTCGGCGATTGCCACGAAGTTCATGTCGTTGGCATGCAGATCGATATCGTTCTGCGGCGGGATCACTACCGTGGTTTTGAACTTACGCGGCAGGTAGGTCTGACCAAGGATCGGTTCTTCATCAGTAGTGGCGACTTTTTCGTGGTCGAGCCAGATCTCCGCATACGCGCGGGTACGAGGCAACAGATGCTCAGAAATCTTCTTCGCCCACTCGTACGCTTCCGCGTGCAGCTGCGACTCGTAAGGGTTCGAGGTGCAGAGTACGTTACGGTTCATGTCGTTAGCTGTCGCCAGCGCATCAAGACCGACCGAGTGCAGCATCTGGTGCACCGGTTTGACGTTCTTTTTCAGAATGCCGTGGAACTGAAACGTCTGGCGGTTGGTCAGGCGAATGCTGCCATAGATGGTGTTTTCACCGGCAAATTTATCGATCGCTTGCCACTGTTTGGTGGTGATCACGCCACCCGGCAGACGACAGCGCAACAGCATCGCATGGCGCGGCTCCAGCTTCTGTTCAGCACGTTCGGCGCGGATGTCGCGGTCATCCTGCTGATACATGCCGTGGAAGCGGATCAGCAGGAAGTTATCGCCCTTAAAGCCGCCGGTCAGACCGTCGTTTAAATCTTCCGCAATGGTGCCGCGCAGGTAGTTGCTTTCAAGCTTCATGCGCTCGGCGTCTGTCAGTTTACCTTCGACCACTAAAGGCCCTGGATGTTTTTCGCTCATTAGTAGACATCTCGCTGATAACGGCGCTCTACGCGCAGCTCACTTAAAAATTCATCCGCCGCTTCGGTGTCCATGCCACCAAATTCGGCAATCACTTCCAGAAGTGCCTGCTCAACGTCTTTCGCCATGCGATTAGCGTCACCGCAGACATAAATATGGGCACCGTCATTGATCCAGCGCCACAGCTCCGCGCCCTGTTCGCGCAGTTTGTCTTGTACGTAAACTTTTTCTTTTTGGTCGCGCGACCAGGCGAGATCGATCCGCGTCAGCACACCCTCTTTGACGTAGCGCTGCCACTCCACCTGGTAGAGGAAATCTTCCGTAAAGTGCGGGTTGCCAAAGAACAGCCAGTTTTTACCCGGTGCTTCGTCGGCAGCACGTTGCTGCATAAAGGCGCGGAACGGCGCGATGCCGGTGCCTGGGCCAATCATAATCACCGGGGTTTCCGGGTTAGCGGGCAGGCGGAAGTTATCGTTATGTTCGATAAATACGCGGAGTTCGCCCTCTTCTTCCACGCGGTCCGCGAGGAAGCTGGAGGCACCACCGGCACGGGCGCGGCCTTCCACGTCGTAACGCACCACACCAACGGTGACGTGTACTTCGTTCTCGACTTCCGCCTGCGAGGAGGCGATGGAATACAGGCGCGGGGTCAGCGGGCGCAGCAGATTAATCAGCGCTTCGGCATCCAGTTGCGCCGGAGAGAAACGCACCATGTCGACAATCGGCGTCGTCGCGGCGTAATGCTGTAACTTCGCTTTATCGCCCACCAGCGGCAGCAGTGTTTCGCTGCGGGTAAGCGTGGCGTAATTCTCAACAATGTTGGCGGTGTTGACGGTCAGTTCGAAGTGCCACTGTAGCGCTTCGTTCAGAGGCAACGTTTTGCCCTCGACGGTGACAGGTTCATCGCCTTTCAGCCACAGCAGTTCGACAAGTTCTTTCACCAGTGCCGGATCGTTCTGATACCAGACGCCCAGCGCGTCACCCGGCTGGTAACGCAGGCCCGAGTCACCTAAGTCAATTTCGATATGGCGAACGTCTTTTTCAGAGTTACGCCCGGTAATTTTCTGGTTAACAGAGAGGCTAGCCACCAGCGGCGCGTCTTTGCTGTACGGGCTGGTGTGGATTTCATTTACCGCGCCAGTAGCGACGGATTGCGAAGGTGCCGCGACAGGCGCACGCGATTTAAGCGCATCAACCACGCGGGCGCGCCACTCGCTGGCAGCAGCCTGGTATTCAACATCGGCATCGACACGGTCGAGCAGGCGTTCACCACCCAGTTCCGCCAGCTTGCTGTCGAAATCTTTCCCGGACTGGCAGAAAAATTCATAAGAGCTATCGCCGAGGCTAAACACGGCAAACGCGGTGTTTTCCAGCTTTGGCGCTTTTTTGGAGAACAGGAACTTATGCAGCGCGACGGCTTCCTCCGGCGGTTCCCCTTCCCCTTGCGTTGACGTCACTACGATGAGCAGTTTTTCGCTGGCGATTTGTTTGAATTTATAGTCGCCCGCGTTCACCAGCTTAACGTTCAGTTTTGCTGCTAATAAATCATCGCGTAATGCTTCAGCAACCCGGCGCGCATTGCCGGTTTGCGAGGCGGAGATAATAGTTATACCCGGCATTTCTGCGGCTGGCGCTGGCGTCGCTGCAAGCGCAGCAGGCTGCTGATTGAGCACGCCCCAGAAATAGCCAGAAACCCAGGCAAGCTGGGTGGGAGTTAAATCGGTCGTGGCCGCCTGAAGGCGTGCCAGTTGCTCCGGGTTCAACGGAAGCAACGCGGAAGGTGGGACCTGTGTCGTCATGCGTCGTTATGTTCCAGTAAGCAAAGCTGTTTCTGCGCCCTGTCAGCGCCCATAAAACAGAAGAGAAGGTAAGGTTAACGGGGTGAACGGTGTGGATTAAAGACGGGATAGCGATAACTAATAACCAAATCGACTAACCTGTTTTAGCAATAGTCTTTAACAACAAAATAGATTAACCAACCTAATGAAAAACAAATGAATTTAGCCAATCATTAAGATAAATCAGCGATTTTGCGCAACAAAGTCGTTTTAGATAATGCGAAAAAACAGCCTTTCCGGTACTCTACGGCGGTTTTATCGTCCTGTAGAGAAATTATGATGTCCACCACGTTATTTAAAGATTTCACCTTCGAAGCCGCTCACCGCTTACCACACGTCCCGGAAGGGCATAAATGTGGTCGCCTGCACGGGCATTCCTTTATGGTGCGACTGGAAATTACCGGGGAAGTCGATCCGCATACGGGCTGGATTATCGATTTCGCTGAACTGAAAGCGGCGTTTAAGCCAACTTATGAGCGCCTCGATCACCATTATCTCAATGATATTCCAGGTCTGGAAAACCCAACCAGCGAAGTTTTAGCAAAATGGATTTGGGATCAGGTTAAACCCGTTGTGCCGCTGTTAAGTGCGGTGATGGTAAAAGAAACCTGTACCGCAGGTTGTATCTATCGCGGCGAATGATAAGAGTGTGTCGGCGGTCAATTTCCCTTAAGTAACGCTATGTTAGGGTGTTGTGTTCTGGATATCTGGGGCATGACATGGAAGACGACTGCGACATTATTATTATTGGTGCCGGTATTGCAGGCACCGCTTGCGCGTTACGCTGCGCGCGAGCGGGTTTATCCGTTTTGTTACTGGAACGCGCTGAAATCCCCGGCAGCAAAAATCTTTCCGGCGGGCGGTTATATACCCATGCACTCGCGGAACTCCTCCCGCAATTTCATCTGACCGCGCCTCTTGAACGACGCATCACTCACGAAAGCCTTTCCCTGTTAACGCCCGATGGCGTAACGACGTTTTCCAGCTTACAGCCCGGCGGTGAATCCTGGAGTGTATTACGTGCACGGTTCGATCCGTGGCTGGTTGCCGAAGCCGAAAAAGAAGGTGTCGAATGCATCCCCGGAGCGACGGTGGATGCACTGTATGAAGAAAACGGCAGGGTGTGTGGTGTCATTTGTGGTGACGATATTCTCCGCGCCCGTTATGTGGTGCTGGCAGAAGGTGCCAACAGCGTCCTGGCTGAACGTCACGGATTAGTGACTCGTCCTGCTGGCGAAGCGATGGCGTTGGGGATCAAAGAAGTGCTGTCGCTGGAAACATCCGCTATTGAAGAACGTTTTCATCTGGAGAATAACGAAGGCGCAGCGTTGCTGTTCAGCGGCAGGATCTGTGATGACTTACCCGGCGGCGCATTTCTTTATACTAATCAACAAACGCTCTCGTTAGGGATTGTTTGCCCGCTCTCTTCCCTTACGCAAAGTCGTGTTCCGGCAAGCGAGCTGCTGACTCGCTTTAAAGCGCATCCGGCAGTGCGCCCGCTTATCAAAAACACGGAATCACTGGAGTATGGTGCGCATCTGGTGCCAGAAGGTGGCTTGCACAGTATGCCGGTGCAATACGCCGGTAACGGCTGGCTGCTGGTGGGCGATGCGTTGCGCAGTTGCGTCAATACCGGAATTTCCGTGCGCGGCATGGATATGGCGCTGACTGGCGCGCAGGCGGCGGCACAAACGCTGATAAGCGCCTGCCAGCACCGCGAGCCGCAAAATCTGTTTGCGCTTTATCATCACAACGTAGAGCGCAGCCTGCTATGGGATGTTCTACAACGTTATCAGCATGTTCCGGCGCTTTTGCAACGCCCTGGCTGGTATCGGGCGTGGCCTGCGTTAATGCAGGATATTTCCCGCGATTTATGGGATCAGGGTGATAAACCTGTTCCACCGCTGCGCCAGTTATTCTGGCGTCATTTACGTCGTCATGGCCTGTGGCATCTGGCGGGCGATGTTATCAGGAGTCTGCGATGTCTGTAGCCCATAATCTCTGGCGCGTTGCTGATGCGCCGCACATTGTTCCGGCTGACTCCGTTGAGCGTCAGATGGTACAACGGTTGATTAACGCCTGTCCGGCAGGTCTTTTTTCGCTCACACCGGAAGGTGACTTACGCGTTGATTATCACGGCTGCCTGGAGTGTGGCACCTGCCGTTTGCTGTGCGACGAATCCACACTACAACAGTGGCGCTATCCGCCTTCCGGATTCGGCATCACCTACCGCTTTGGATAAATAATAAGGATAATTTATGCCCCTCTTACACCTGCTCCGCCAGAATCCGGTGATTGCTGCCGTTAAAGATAATGCCAGCCTGCAACTGGCAATCGACTCTGAATGCCAGTTTATTTCCGTGTTGTACGGCAATATCTGCACCATCAGTAATATCGTTAAAAAGATTAAGAACGCCGGGAAATATGCTTTTATTCATGTTGATTTGCTGGAAGGCGCGTCAAATAAAGAAGTCGTGATTCAGTTTTTGAAACTGGTGACCGAGGCGGACGGCATTATCAGTACCAAAGCCTCAATGTTGAAAGCGGCAAGAGCGGAAGGTTTTTTCTGTATTCATCGCCTGTTTATTGTTGATTCAATTTCGTTTCACAACATTGATAAGCAAGTTGCGCAATCGAATCCGGATTGTATTGAGATCCTGCCAGGCTGTATGCCCAAAGTGCTGGGCTGGGTGACAGAGAAAATCCGCCAACCGCTGATTGCCGGTGGGCTGGTGTGCGATGAAGAAGATGCGCGTAATGCGATTAACGCGGGTGTCGTGGCGCTTTCCACCACGAATACCGGGGTCTGGACGTTAGCGAAAAAATTACTTTGACGGGATAATCGTAACCAATTGAATTTGGTTTGATTTGTAGGCCGCACGCCACATCCGACATTCAGCGCCTGATGCGACGCTTGACGCGTCTTATCAGGCCTACAAGTCCCCAGGCCAGAACCGTAGGCAGGATCATCCGGCAACACGTTATTGGCAATCTGCGTGAATGTTTGTCACCAGTGCCTCCAGCACCACTTTCCAGTCATCAACCACGCCAACATCTGCCTGTGAAAATACCGCAGCGCTGGCGTCATGATTAATCGCCACCACAAACTTGCTATTGCGTACGCCCGCCATTAACGCTGCTGCGCCAGAAGCGCCAACAACAATACACACCTCAGGTGCCAGCAGATGTCCGGAAATACCAATCACTTTTTCAGCATCAACGCCACCGTTCATCACTCGCGCCCGACTGTAGCCCACTTCGGCTCCCAGCTTTTCTGCCAGCATAGCGATTTCCTGGTTATCTGCCTCTCCGCCCTGCCCCACCACCAGCACCCGTCTGGCCTCAGCTAATGGGTCGCGAGTAACATTTTTCAGATCCTCTGTGCTAACCAGCCAGTCGGGAAGCGCACCCGGGACAATGTTCAGTTGTTGCATTCCAGAGGGCAACGTGGCGTTTTTCGCTGCTCCCGCCTGACGCGCCAGGGAAAGGCATAGCGGGCGTTTTTCTGTTTGCAGCGTCGCCGTTAGCGCATTTCCCCAGTGGGATTTGCGCACGCTTACGGTTGGAATATCTAACGAAGTCACCTGGCAGATGCTTGCACCATGTAAACGCCAGGCCAGCCGGGTCGACAGTTCATCGCCAAACATTCCCGGCGGAAAGAGAACAACGTCCGCAGGCGTTCGCTGCCACTGTTCCACCAACGCATCCAGCACCTGTTCCGCCACTACAGGCTGAGGTTCAATCTGCCAGTGCGCCAGGGTACAACCGCTGAAATCCTGCGCCGCCAGCCAGCTTGCTATTGCGGCATTCTCCTGATTTATTGTCACAATTGCGATATTCATGGCTGCATCCTTTGGCGTAAATAGTCCCGCCATAGCTTTTGAGCTTTTTCTGCTACCGTTTGCCCATCAATCAGCGTCGCTCCGCGTCGTTGCTCTGCTCTTGCCAGTTGCAGACACTGCATCGCTGGCATTTCGGCAGCAACAGTTTTACGGATAATTTCTGCTTTCCCCGCAGCCATTCGCTGGCGCATTCCCGGTACTGGCAAGGCCACTTCACCGCACTGACGCACGGCAATCACCGCAGGCAAGCGAACCCGGCAACAACGCAACCCATGTTCAGTACGCTGTTCGAGGGTGATAAACAGCGCGTCGAGAGTGAAACGCTCCACCTGGGTGAAGCAGGGCCAGCCCAGCATTTCCGCCAGCAAAAATGGCGTTTGCCCATTCTGCCCTTCGCTGCTTTGGCAGCCGGTAATTATCAGATCCAGCGGATTCTGATGCTGCCATTCGGCAATATGGCGAGCGACAAATTCCGGCGCAAAGCGCAGATCTGCCGCCGTCTCCAGCAATACAGCTTCCTCAAACCCAAGAGCCATGAGATAGCGCAGCCAGTGCAATGCCCGTTCATCCCCCATGCTCAACGCGGTTAAAGACATCGGCGTACCGTTTTTTCTCTGCGCCAACAGCAGCGCGGCAGCGGCCTGTTCATCAGCACCGAGTAAACTTCGCAGTAGCGAAATATCCGGTCCGCTTTTACCCTGAGCCGCCGCCTGCCACTCTTTTTCCGCCAGCATTCCGGCATCCGGTTCGGCTTTAAACGCTAACAGAATGTTCATTCGCACCTCCTACATTTCCCGCCGCCACCAGCGGGAGGGCTTTAGTTTCTGGTGCCCATAGCCAGGTCACAACAAAACCAACCAACAACACTGTCGCCAAGAGCAATAAGGTGACTTGCATTCCCCACTGCACCAGCACCCACGGCAGCAGGCCAGTACTTACCGCCGCGCCAAGTCGACTCATGGCGGTGGCAAAACCGACGCCCAGCGAGCGAATGTCAGTAGGAAAACTTTCCGCAGGCAAAATGCCCACCAGATTACTGACTGCCGAAATGGTGGTGCTGAAGAGAACAAAAAGCAGCAGCGTTAATGAACTGCCGGAAGGCAAACAGGCCATGACTACCAGCGTTGCCGCCAGCAGCAAAAAACTTCCCAGCAAAAATTTGCGATGTGCCAGCAGGTGCGTCAGAACTAATCCCAGCAGCGCGCCCACAATTAACAACGCATTAAGCATCAGGCTGGCAGTCAGCGCATCTTCCAGACCAATAGTCTGGGCGATAGTTGGCAGCCAGGTATAAATCACAAACCATGGGATTACGAGGCAGACAAAGAAGACGCTGTTAAACGCCGTGCGCCGCCAGTAACGCGAAGAGAACAAGGTTTTGATGTGTTTATGGGTCGCCGTTACCACTTCATCGCCCAGTAAAACATGGGGACCAAAATAGCGATGCACGATAGCGTGAGCTTCTGCAAAACGCCCCTGGCGCAGTAGCCAGCGTGGTGATTCTGGCGTTCCCCAGCGTAATAACGTAATCAACAACGCGGGCAGAGCTGCCGATGCCAGTAGCCAGCGCCAGGCCTCCGGGTTTTCGGAAATAAAGTGATGTCCGGCAATACTTGCCAGCACATAGCCTACGGTCCACACCACGCTGAATGCGCCCAGCAAAATACCGCGATGGCGGCGCGGGGAAAATTCAGCCAGCAAGGTGTGACCTACTGAATAATCGCCTCCCAGACCAATGCCAATCAAAATGCGCAGTCCAATAAGATGCTCTGGCGTGGTGGCAAAAAATTGTAAAAACGAAGCAAGCGTAATCAGCAAAAAGCTGAAGGTGAAGATTTTTTGCCGACCAATATGGTCGGAGATCCACCCAAGAACCAGGCTGCCAAGGAACAAACCAAGGAGCGCCGAGCCGCCGATCATTCCCGCCATAAACGGCGTCAGTTGCATGGCGGGCGTAAGCTGAATAATGGCGTAACCAATGACGCCGAGAACATAACCGTCGGTCAGGTGTGCGCCGAAAGTGAGCGCAGCAATGCGGCAGTGAAAACGGTTAAGCGGTAAATCATCCATTCGCACCGGTGAAGTGTTCATCTTTACCCCTTCATTGTCCGGTAATAAGAACGGCTTCTCGCCTGAGAAGCCGAAAAGGCAACGCCCCGTCATCGCGGAACGCTGCCTGACACATTATTTTTCAATCGGATAGATAGTACCCGTATTCATAATGCCATTAGGATCGAACTGCTTTTTCAGCCCTTCCAGCAACGCCCACGCGCTGCCGTGTTCCAGTTTGCTCCAGTGAACGCGATGTTTACCGATACCGTGGTGGTGCACCATCGAACCGCCGAGGCGAATGGTTTCTTCACAGATGATCTTGTTGAGCGGATTGTGGTACTTGTCGATTTCCTCTTCCGGCTTACAGTCAACGACGTTGTAATCGTAGACGAAGTACATGTTGGTGCCGTTCTGATAGCTATGAGAGGAATGACCGCCCAGCATGGTGATGTCGTCGGCGTGCGGGAACTCAGTACGAATACGGTTAATAACGCTTTCGTAGATTTCGTGGATGCAGCTCCAGCAGCCGGACACTTCAGTGGTAAAGCCCATGTTGCCGGTTTTGAGGATCTGCACACGTTCGGCAGCCACTTTATCCGGTCCCCAGTTCAGGTTGTTAAACCAGGTTTCGATCAGCTTGCTGTCCACGCGCTGGCATTGCGGGTAGCGGGCAACGATTTCCGCAATCCCTTCGCCCGTCGCCTTCGCAATGCGAGGATTGCCTTCAGCCATAAAGATCAGCACACATTTACCGTCGGCAAAATGGGTGAAGTGTTGGGTGCCATCTTCAGCGTCATACAAACGAGCGATCGACGGACGATACCCTTCCACCATGATTTCACGCAGGATGTTGAAGCCGGTTTTCATGTCTTCCAGGATATAGCCGTAGAAGAGGTTGTTTTCCGGGGTGAATTTAAAGATTTTCACTGTTACTTCAGTGATATAGCACAATGCACCTTCGTTGCCGATGATGATGTGACGAATGTCCGGGCCAGCCGCGCGGCGTGGCACGTTTTTAATGCGTGTGACGGTGCCATCAGCCAATACTGCTTCCAGACCAACGACCATATCTTCGATTGCGCCGTAGAGTGTGGAGAACTGCCCGATACTGCGGGTTGCTACCAGGCCGCCCATCTGAGCCAGCGGCTTTGACTGCGGAGAATGCCCCGTGGTGTAACCTTTTTCACGCAACGCATTTTCCAGCACCTCCAGCGGAACGCCACATTGCGCCGTCGCCTGCATATTCTCAATATCAATATTAATGATTTGATTCATGGCGGAGCCGTCGAGCACCACCGAGTTTTCCACAACGGTTTCCAGCCCACCTTCAGTGGCGGAAGCGCCGGTACGCGGCACACCGTTAATTTTGTGCGCATTCATAAAATTCAGCACACGGGAGACTTGTTCTGTGGAACCGAGTTTTACGACCGCTGCCGGAATCGGCAAAGTATAAATACCATGAATATCCGGAAATTTACGAAAACGGTCAATACTGTTCTTCTTTAATACTGTTTCATCGGTAATTACGCGATCTGCACCAACAATTTCCTTTAGCTGGTCGACAATCGCTGCGCGAGATAAAGACATAGTAATTCCTTCCTGATAATAAAAATGGAATAATCATTAATAAGAGAAAACAGAAACCACCGTTATGGATTAGCGCACTAAATAACCACCATCGACCACTAATAAATGCCCATTGACATAATTTGAAGCCGGACTTGCGAGGAATACAGCTGCGCCCATTAAATCCTGAGTATCGCCCCAACGGTTTGCCGGAATATGATCAAGAACGCGCTGATTGGTTTCTGGATTACTGCGTGTCGCCAGCGTAATATCTGTTGCATAATAGCCAGGGGCAATACCATTTACCTGAATATTATATTGACCTAGTTCATCACAATAAGCTTTGGTGAATCCGGCAAGAGCATGTTTAGTGGCAGAATATGCAGGTGACCATTGTCCACCTAAGTAAGAGAACAATGAACAGATATTAATAATTTTGCCGCTTTTCTGCGGGATCATAATTTTTGCCGCTTCATAGCTTAACTCGAATGCGGCGGTCAGGTTCACATCAATCATCGGATCCCAGTCGGCACGACCGAAGTCCAGCACCTTATTCAGCTTACAAATACCGGCATTGTTTACCAGAATATCAACTGTACCGAAACGCTCACAGCAAGCAGCGATAATCTTCTGCGGCGCGCCTTCTGCGGTGATATCCACCTGCATGAAGTCCACCTCAACACCCTGTTTTTCAATCATTTCCTTTGTTTCGCCGTTATCTTTGACGAAACTAGGAATAAAGATATTTGCGCCAGCTTTGGCCAACGCCATGGCAAATGCCTGGCCTAAACCGCTATTCCCACCGGTAACAATTGCGGTTTTACCTTTCAGTGAGAAAAAATCCATTGAGAACGCATTGAGAGATTCGATTGACATAGTTAGCTCCAATTTCCGTAAGGCAAAAAAAAAGAAAGGTAACTTCCCCCGCGAGAGGGAAGTTACCTTTCTCATTATCTCTGGTAACTGGAGATAATTTTTAGCATAACGGCATAACTGCTAATGTGATCGTAATCACAGTGTGATATTCGTATTGTCAAATAGTTTTAAAAAGCAGAAGCGTGATTACTCTCACACAACACCTCTGCTTTCCATGTTATTTCTTATTGTAATTACTAGAGACCTGAGAAAAGTAATCCACCTGAAAGGGCGGCTTACTTTTCTCTTTTTTTTGTCTATTACAAATGGGAATACGATATGCAACACAACTCACATCGCCGTTGGATAACCCTCGCGATAATTAGTTTTAGCGGCGGCGTTAGTTTCGACCTGGCTTATTTACGTTATATTTATCAAATTCCCATGGCGAAATTTATGGGATTCAGCAATACCGAGATAGGTTTAATAATGAGTACCTTTGGTATTGCGGCTATTATTCTTTATGCCCCCAGCGGCGTTATTGCCGATAAATTTTCACACCGCAAAATGATTACTTCCGCGATGATCATTACCGGATTACTGGGTCTGTTAATGGCAACGTATCCACCGCTGTGGGTAATGCTCTGTATTCAGGTCGCCTTTGCGATAACGACGATTTTAATGCTGTGGTCGGTGTCGATTAAAGCCGCCTCGTTGCTGGGCGATCATAGTGAGCAAGGGAAAATTATGGGCTGGATGGAAGGGCTGCGCGGCGTCGGTGTAATGTCGCTGGCGGTGTTTACCATGTGGGTCTTTTCTCGCTTTGCACCGGATGACAGCGCCAGCCTGAAAACAGTCATTATCATCTACAGTGTGGTTTACATCTTGTTGGGGATTCTGTGCTGGTTTTTTGTTAGCGATAACAACAACCTGCGCAGTGCCAATAACGAAGAAAAACAGTCATTCCAGCTTAGCGACATCCTTGCCGTTTTGCGTATCAGCACCACCTGGTATTGCAGCATGGTGATTTTTGGTGTCTTCACAATCTACGCCATTCTGAGTTACTCCACCAACTATCTGACCGAAATGTACGGCATGTCGCTGGTGGCAGCGAGCTACATGGGGATTGTGATCAACAAAATCTTCCGCGCGCTGTGCGGCCCACTTGGCGGCATTATCACCACCTACAGTAAAGTGAAATCCCCTACCCGCGTGATCCAAATCCTTTCCGTACTCGGCCTGCTGGCGTTAACTGCCCTGCTCGTCACGAACTCTAACCCGCAATCGGTCGCGATGGGGATTGGCCTGATTTTACTGCTGGGATTCACCTGTTACGCCTCACGCGGGCTGTACTGGGCCTGCCCTGGCGAAGCGAGAACACCGTCTTACATTATGGGCACCACGGTAGGTATTTGTTCGGTGATTGGATTCCTGCCGGATGTCTTCGTTTACCCGATTATCGGCCACTGGCAAGACACCCTGCCCGCAGCAGAAGCCTACCGCAATATGTGGCTGATGGGCATGGCGGCGCTCGGCATGGTGATTGTCTTTACCTTTTTGCTGTTCCAAAAAATTCGTACTGCTGATAGCGCCCCCGCAATGGCTAGCAGCAAGTAAGCCAGGAAAATTACAGGAGAAAAATCATGTCGAAAAAATACATCATAGGGATTGATGGCGGAAGTCAGAGCACAAAAGTGGTGATGTACGATCTGGAAGGTAACGTGGTTTGCGAAGGCAAAGGCTTATTACAGCCGATGCACACGCCAGATGCCGATACTGCAGAACATCCTGACGACGATTTATGGGCATCATTATGTTTTGCCGGTCACGATTTGATGAGTCAGTTTGCCGGGAATAAAGAAGATATTGTCGGTATTGGTCTGGGATCCATCCGTTGCTGTCGTGCGTTATTGAAAGCCGATGGCACGCCTGCTGCGCCGTTGATTAGCTGGCAGGATGCACGCGTTACACGCCCTTACGAACACACTAATCCTGACGTGGCATATGTCACCTCTTTTTCGGGTTATCTGACGCATCGCTTAACCGGCGAGTTTAAAGACAATATCGCCAACTATTTTGGTCAGTGGCCGGTGGATTATAAGAGCTGGACATGGAGCGAAGATGCTGCGGTAATGGATAAGTTTAATATCCCCCGTCATATGCTGTTTGATGTGCAAATGCCTGGCACCGTCCTCGGACATATCACACCACAAGCCGCACTGGCGACACATTTCCCGGCAGGACTGCCGGTTGTTTGTACCACCAGTGATAAACCGGTAGAAGCTCTGGGGGCCGGATTACTGGATGATGAAACTGCGGTAATTTCTCTTGGCACTTACATCGCATTGATGATGAACGGCAAAGCACTGCCGAAAGATCCGGTGGCGTACTGGCCGATTATGTCTTCTATTCCGCAAACATTGCTGTATGAAGGTTACGGTATTCGCAAAGGTATGTGGACGGTGAGCTGGCTGCGTGACATGTTAGGCGAGTCGTTAATTCAGGATGCCAGGGCGCAGGATCTTTCACCGGAAGATTTACTCAACAAGAAAGCCTCTAGTGTGCCACCTGGCTGTAATGGGCTGATGACGGTGCTGGACTGGCTGACCAATCCGTGGGAACCGTACAAACGCGGGATTATGATCGGCTTTGATTCCAGCATGGATTACGCATGGATATATCGTTCGATATTGGAAAGCGTGGCGCTAACGCTGAAGAACAATTACGACAATATGTGTAATGAAATGAATCACTTTGCGAAGCATGTGATCATTACTGGCGGCGGTTCGAACAGCGATCTGTTTATGCAAATTTTTGCCGACGTGTTCAACCTTCCGGCACGCCGTAACGCCATTAACGGTTGTGCAAGTCTGGGAGCAGCGATTAATACAGCGGTAGGTCTGGGGCTATACCCGGATTACGCAACGGCTGTTGATAAGATGGTTCGCGTGAAAGATATCTTTATACCGATTGAGAGCAATGCCAAACGCTACGACGCGATGAATAAAGGCATTTTCAAAGACCTAACCAAACATACTGATGTGATCCTGAAAAAATCGTATGAAGTGATGCATGGGGAATTGGGGAATGTGGATTCGATCCAGAGCTGGTCGAATGCGTAAGTGAGGAAGGCCGGGCGGGAAACTGCCCGGCCTGAACATACCTTAATGGTTATCCCCGCTGACGCGGGGAACATAAGTTCGACAACTTAAAAAATGATAACAAGTCCGGTTTATCCCCGCTGATGCAGGGAACATAATAAAAACTTTAACTAGTTCGGTTTATCCCTGTTTTTACAAGGAATATTAACTACACTCGATGTCTTTAGAATAAAAGACAATACGAATCGCACTTTATCAATTTTCACTTAAAGTATGAACTGGATATCTTTATTCATAAGAACTATTCATCAACAGCGTATAGAGGCGGTTATGTAAAACCACTCATTAGCCTCAAAACAAAGACAAACTTCCAGATTTATTACTTAACCAATGAATAACAAGCTTAAAAAACATACTGTTATTCTAAAGAAAAAATTAACAGGCATTAATTCAATATTAAAAAAATAATAGATTAAAATTTCTTAACGATTTAAGAATCATACAAATAACAC
>NZ_CAOLGM010000108.1:0-16712 GCF_948475835.1 uncultured Escherichia sp.
CGGCGCTGTGTCTGGCATGCCTGCAATCCGGGAAACCGGACCAGGAAAAAACTTGCAGGCCATAACAGTATCTACGTGAATTCTGCAATATATTGAATCTGCATGCTTTTGTAGGCCGGATAAGGCGTTCACGCCGCATCCGGCATTGACTACAAACTTAACGCTGCTCGTAGCGTTTAAACACCAGTTCGCCATTGCTGGAGGAATCTTCATCAAAGAAGTAACCTTCGCTATTAAAACCAGTCAGTTGCTCTGGTTTGGTCAGCCGATTTTCAATAATAAAACGACTCATCAGACCGCGTGCTTTCTTAGCGTAGAAGCTGATTATCTTAAATTTGCCGTTCTTCTCATCGAGGAACACCGGCTTGATAATCTCGGCATTCAATTTCTTCGGCTTCACCGATTTAAAATACTCATCTGACGCCAGATTAATCACCACATTATCGCCTTGTGCTGCGAGCGCCTCGTTCAGCTTGTTGGTGATGATATCTCCCCAGAATTGATACAGATCTTTCCCTCGGGCATTCTCAAGACGGATCCCCATTTCCAGACGATAAGGCTGCATTAAATCGAGCGGGCGCAGTACGCCATACAAGCCGGAAAGCATTCGCAAATGCTGTTGGGCAAAATCGAAATCGTCTTCGCTGAAGGTTTCGGCCTGCAAGCCGGTGTAGACATCACCTTTAAACGCCAGAATCGCCTGGCGGGCATTCTCCGGCGTGAAATCTGGCTGCCAGTCATGAAAGCGAGCGGCGTTGATACCCGCCAGTTTGTCGCTGATGCGCATCAGCGTGCTAATCTGCGGAGGCGTCAGTTTCCGCGCTTCATGGATCAACTGCTGGGAATTGTCTAACAGCTCCGGCAGCGTATAGCGCGTGGTGGTCAACGGGCTTTGGTAATCAAGCGTTTTCGCAGGTGAAATAAGAATCAGCATATCCAGTCCTTGCAGGAAATTTATGCCGACTTTAGCAAAAAAAGAGAATGAGTTGATCGATAGTTGTGATTACTCCTGCGAAACATCATCCCACGCGTCCGGAGAAAGCTGGCGACCGATATCCGGATAACGCAACGGATCAAACACCGGGCGCACGCCGAGTTTACGCTGGCGTAGATAATCACTGGCAATGGTATGAACCACAGGCGAGAGCAGTAAAATGGCGGTCAAATTGGTAATAGCCATGCAGGCCATTATGATATCTGCTAGTTGCCACATCAGCGGAAGGCTTAGCAAGGTGCCGCCGATGACCGTTGCGAAGGTGCAGATCCGCAAACACCAGATCGCTTTAGGGTTGTTCAGGCGTAAAAAGAAGAGATTGTTTTCGGCATAAATGTAGTTGGCAACGATGGAGCTGAAGGCAAACAGAATAACCACGAGGGTAACAAACTCAGCACCCCAGGAACCCATTAGCACCCGCATCGCCTTCTGGATAAGCTGAATACCTTCCAGCGGCATGTAGGTTGTGTCGTTACCCGCCAGTAATATCAGCATGGCGCTTGCCGTACAGATGACCAGGGTGTCGATAAAAATGCCAATCATCTGGACAATCCCTTGCGCTGCCGGATGCGGAGGCCAGGACGCCGCTGCCGCTGCCGCGTTTGGCGTCGAACCCATTCCCGCCTCATTGGAAAACATACTGCGCTGAAAACCGTTAGTAATCGCCTGGCTTAAGGTATATCCCGCCGCGCCGCCTGCCGCTTCCTGCCAGCCAAAAGCACTCTCAAAAATAGACCAAATGACGTGGGGAAGTTGCCCGATATTTATTACGCAAATCACCATGCTGGTCAGCACCCAGATTATCGCCATCAACGGGACAAACCCCTGCATGAGCCGGGCGACGCCATGAAGACCGCGAGTGATTGCCAGCAGAGCAAAGACAGCGAGAATAATGCCTGTCACCAGCGGAGGAAAATCAAAAGAAAAACTTAGGGCGCGGGCAACGGCGTTCGCCTGAACTCCGCTGAAAATTATGCCATAGGCGATGAGCAAAAAGACGGCGAACAGAACGCCCATCCAACGCATCCCCAGCCCGCGCGCCATATACCATGCCGGTCCGCCACGAAACTGTCCATTGACGTCACGTTCTTTATAAAGTTGTGCCAGAGAACATTCGGCAAACGAGGTCGCCATGCCGATAAACGCGGCAACCCACATCCAAAAGACGGCTCCAGGTCCACCGGCGGTAATTGCCAGCGCAACGCCGGCCAGGTTGCCGCTACCCACGCGCGCCGCAAGACTGGTACACAATGACTGAAATGAGGTTAAACCGCCTGGCTGTGGATGAATGCTATTTTTAAGACTTTTGCCAAACTGGCGGATGTAGCGAAACTGCACAAATCCGGTGCGAAAAGTGAACCAACAACCTGCGCCGAAGAGCAGGTAAATCATTACCGATCCCCAAAGGACGCTGTTAATAAAGGAGAAAAAATCTGGCATGCATATCCCTCTTATTGCCGGTCGCGATGACTTTCCTGTGTAAACGTTACCAATTGTTTAAGAAGTATATACGCTACGAGGTACTTGATAACTTCTGCGTAGCATACATGAGGTTTTGTATAAAAATGGCGGGCGATATCAACGCAGTGTCAGAAATCCGAAACAGTCTCGCCTGGCGATAACCGTCTTGTCGGCGGTTGCGCTGACGTTGCGTCGTGATATCATCAGGGCAGACCGGTTACATCCCCCTAACAAGCTGTTTAAAGAGAAATACTATCATGACGGACAAATTGACCTCCCTTCGTCAGTACACCACCGTAGTGGCCGACACTGGGGACATCGCGGCAATGAAGCTGTATCAACCGCAGGATGCCACAACCAACCCTTCTCTCATTCTTAACGCAGCGCAGATTCCGGAATACCGTAAGTTGATTGATGATGCTGTCGCCTGGGCGAAACAGCAGAGCAACGATCGCGCGCAGCAGATCGTGGACGCGACCGACAAACTGGCAGTAAATATTGGTCTGGAAATCCTGAAACTGGTTCCGGGTCGTATCTCAACTGAAGTTGATGCGCGTCTTTCCTATGACACCGAAGCGTCAATTGCGAAAGCAAAACGCCTGATCAAACTCTACAACGATGCTGGTATTAGCAACGATCGTATTCTGATCAAACTGGCTTCTACCTGGCAGGGTATCCGTGCTGCAGAACAGCTGGAAAAAGAAGGCATCAACTGTAACCTGACCCTGCTGTTCTCCTTCGCTCAGGCTCGTGCTTGTGCGGAAGCAGGCGTGTTCCTGATCTCGCCATTTGTTGGCCGTATTCTTGACTGGTACAAAGCGAATACTGATAAGAAAGAGTACGCTCCGGCAGAAGATCCGGGCGTGGTTTCTGTATCTGAAATCTACCAGTACTACAAAGAGCACGGTTATGAAACCGTGGTTATGGGCGCAAGCTTCCGTAACATCGGCGAAATTCTGGAACTGGCAGGCTGCGACCGTCTTACCATCGCACCTACACTGCTGAAAGAGCTGGCTGAGAGCGAAGGGGCTATCGAACGTAAACTGTCTTACACCGGCGAAGTGAAAGCGCGTCCGGCGCGTATCACTGAGTCCGAGTTCCTGTGGCAGCACAACCAGGATCCAATGGCAGTAGATAAACTGGCGGAAGGTATCCGTAAGTTTGCTATTGACCAGGAAAAACTGGAAAAAATGATCGGCGATCTGCTGTAATCATTCTTAGCGTGACCGGGAAGTCGGTCACGCTACCTCTTCTGAAGCCTGTCTGTCACTCCCTTCGCAGTGTATCATTCTGTTTAACGAGACTGTTTAAACGGAAAAATCTTGATGAATACTTTACGTATTGGCTTAGTTTCCATCTCTGATCGCGCATCCAGCGGCGTTTATCAGGATAAAGGCATCCCTGCGCTGGAAGAATGGCTGACATCGGCGCTAACCACGCCGTTTGAACTGGAAACCCGCTTAATCCCCGATGAGCAGGCGATCATCGAGCAAACGTTGTGTGAGCTAGTGGATGAAATGAGTTGCCATCTGGTGCTCACCACGGGCGGAACTGGCCCGGCGCGTCGTGACGTAACGCCCGATGCGACGCTGGCAGTAGCGGACCGCGAGATGCCTGGCTTTGGTGAACAGATGCGCCAGATAAGCCTGCATTTTGTACCAACTGCGATCCTTTCGCGTCAGGTTGGTGTGATTCGCAAACAGGCGCTGATCCTTAACTTACCCGGTCAGCCGAAGTCTATTAAAGAGACGCTGGAAGGTGTGAAGGACGCTGCGGGTAACGTTGTGGTACACGGTATTTTTGCCAGCGTACCGTACTGCATTCAGTTGCTGGAAGGGCCATACGTTGAAACGGCACCGGAAGTGGTTGCAGCATTCAGACCGAAGAGTGCAAGACGCGACGTTAGCGAATAAAAAAATCCCCCCGAGCGGGGGGATCTCAAAACAATTAGTGGGATTCACCAATCGGCAGAACGGTGCGACCAAACTGCTCGTTCAGTACTTCACCCATCGCCAGATAGATTGCGCTGGCACCGCAGATCAGCCCAATCCAGCCGGCAAAGTGGATGATTGCGGCGTTACCGGCAATGTTACCGATCGCCAGCAGGGCAAACAGCACGGTCAGGCTAAAGAAAACGAATTGCAGAACGCGTGCGCCTTTCAGCGTGCCGAAGAACATAAACAGCGTAAATACGCCCCACAGACCCAGATAGACACCAAGGAACTGTGCATTTGGCGCATCGGTCAGACCCAGTTTCGGCATCAGCAGAATCGCAACCAGCGTCAGCCAGAAAGAACCGTAAGAGGTGAATGCGGTTAAACCGAAAGTGTTGCCTTTTTTGTACTCCAGCAGACCAGCAAAAATTTGCGCGATGCCGCCGTAGAAAATGCCCATGGCAAGAATAATACCGTCCAGAGCGAAATAACCCACGTTGTGCAGGTTAAGCAGAATGGTGGTCATGCCGAAGCCCATCAGGCCCAGCGGTGCCGGATTAGCCAACTTAGTGTTGCCCATAATTCCTCAAAAATCATCATCGAATGAATGGTGAAATAATTTCCCTGAATAACTGTAGTGTTTTCAGGGCGCGGCATAATAATCAGCCAGTGGGGCAGTGTCTACGATCTTTTGAGGGGAAAATGAAAATTTTCCCCGGTTTCCGGTATCAGACCTGAGTGGCGCTAACCATCCGGCGCAGGCAGGCGATTTGCAGTACGGCTGGAATCGTCACGCGATAGGCGCTGCCGCTGACCGCTTTAACCCCATTTAGTGCCGCACCTACAGGGCCTCCCAGCCCCGCGCCGCGCAGCAAACCATGCCCAAGTACGCTCATTGCTGCGTGGGTGCGTAAAATGCGGGTCAGTTGGCTGGAAAGCAAATGCGACACGCCTTTTGCCAATAATTTGTCTTTCATCAGCAGCGGCAGCAGCTCTTCCAGCTCATTCACCCTCGCATCGACCGCGTGCAGAAACTCCTGTTTATGTTCCTCGTCCATATTCTTCCAGGTGTTACGCAGAAATTGTTCCAGTAACTGTTGCTCAATCTCAAACGTAGACATCTCTTTGTCGGCTTTCAGCTTCAATCGTTTTGAAACATCGAGCAAAATGGCCCGATACAATTTACCGTGTCCGCGCAGTTTGTTGGCGATACTATCGCCACCAAAATGCTGTAATTCTCCAGCAATCAGCTGCCAGTTGCGGCGATGTTGCTCGGGATGCCCTTCCATCGATTTAAACAGTTCGTTGCGCATCAGTACGCTGGAGAGGCGAGTTTTGCCTTTTTCATTATGGGTGAGCAATCGGGCGAAATTTGCCAACTGTTCCTCACTGCAATGCTGGAGAAAATCCAGATCTGAATCATTCAGGTAATTAACATTCATTTTTTGTGGCTTCTATATTCTGGCGTTAGTCGTCGCCGATAATTTTCAGCGTGGCCATATCCGATGAGTTCACCGTATGACCGGAAAAGGTGATTTTTGAGACGCAGCGTTTATTGTCGTTATCGCTGTTAATGTTGATCCAGTCAGTGGTTTGCCCTTCTTTTATTTCTGAAGGAATATTCAGGCTCTGACTGGCGCTACGGGCGGCTTTGAAATAAACCGATGCACCGCTTAACTGTAAATCGCCATGGTCGGCAGAGAGTTGTATGCGTTTAACAATTCGGCAAACAGGAAGTTTCAGCGCCAGATCGTTGGTTTCGTTACGTGGCATCGCAATGACGCCGAGGATTTTATGGTCGTTTGCCTGCGCCGTGCAGCACAGCATCAGACTAATCGCCAGGCTGGCGGAAATCGTAAAAACGGATTTCATAAGGATTCTCTTAGTGGGGAGAGGTAGGGGGATGGATACCCACTAGTTTACTGCTGATAAAGAGAAGATTCAGGTGCGTAATGTTTTCTTTTTATTACAATTTTTTGATGAATGTCTTGGCTGCGATTCATTCTTTATATGAATAAAATTGCTGTCAGTTTCACGTCTTGTCCTGCTATATCGCGAAATTTCTGCGCAAAAGCACAAAAAATTTTTGCATCTCCCCCTTGATGACGTGGGTTACGACCCCATTTAGTAGTCAACCGCAGTGAGTGAGTCTGCAAAAAAATGAAATTGGGCAGTTGAAACCAGACGTTTCGCCCCTATTACAGACTCACAACCACATGATGACCGAATATATAGTGGAGACGTTTAGATGGGTAAAATAATTGGTATCGACCTGGGTACTACCAACTCTTGTGTAGCGATTATGGATGGCACCACTCCTCGCGTGCTGGAGAACGCCGAAGGCGATCGCACCACGCCTTCTATTATTGCCTATACCCAGGATGGTGAAACTCTGGTTGGTCAGCCGGCTAAACGTCAGGCAGTGACGAACCCGCAAAACACCCTGTTTGCGATTAAACGCCTGATTGGCCGCCGCTTCCAGGACGAAGAAGTACAGCGTGATGTTTCCATCATGCCGTTCAAAATTATTGCTGCTGATAACGGCGACGCATGGGTCGAAGTTAAAGGCCAGAAAATGGCACCGCCGCAGATTTCTGCTGAAGTGCTGAAAAAAATGAAGAAAACCGCTGAAGATTACTTGGGTGAACCGGTAACTGAAGCTGTTATCACCGTACCGGCATACTTTAACGATGCTCAGCGTCAGGCAACCAAAGACGCAGGCCGTATCGCTGGTCTGGAAGTAAAACGTATCATCAACGAACCGACCGCAGCTGCGCTGGCTTACGGTCTGGACAAAGGTACTGGCAACCGTACTATCGCGGTTTATGACCTGGGTGGTGGTACTTTCGATATTTCTATTATCGAAATCGACGAAGTTGACGGCGAAAAAACCTTCGAAGTTCTGGCTACCAACGGTGATACCCACCTGGGTGGTGAAGACTTCGACAGCCGTCTGATCAACTACCTGGTTGAAGAATTCAAGAAAGATCAGGGCATTGACCTGCGCAACGATCCGCTGGCAATGCAGCGCCTGAAAGAAGCGGCAGAAAAAGCGAAAATCGAACTGTCTTCCGCTCAGCAGACCGACGTTAACCTGCCGTACATCACTGCAGATGCGACCGGTCCGAAACACATGAACATCAAAGTGACTCGTGCGAAACTGGAAAGCCTGGTTGAAGATCTGGTAAACCGTTCCATTGAGCCGCTGAAAGTTGCACTGCAGGACGCTGGCCTGTCCGTATCTGATATCGACGACGTTATCCTCGTTGGTGGTCAGACTCGTATGCCAATGGTTCAGAAGAAAGTTGCTGAGTTCTTTGGTAAAGAGCCGCGTAAAGACGTTAACCCGGACGAAGCTGTAGCAATCGGTGCTGCTGTTCAGGGTGGTGTTCTGACTGGTGACGTGAAAGACGTACTGCTGCTGGACGTTACCCCGCTGTCTCTGGGTATCGAAACCATGGGCGGTGTGATGACGACGCTGATCGCGAAAAACACCACTATCCCGACCAAGCACAGCCAGGTGTTCTCTACCGCTGAAGACAACCAGTCTGCGGTAACCATCCATGTGCTGCAGGGTGAACGTAAACGTGCGGCTGATAACAAATCTCTGGGTCAGTTCAACCTGGATGGTATCAACCCGGCACCGCGCGGCATGCCGCAGATCGAAGTTACCTTCGATATCGATGCTGACGGTATCCTGCACGTTTCCGCGAAAGATAAAAACAGCGGTAAAGAGCAGAAGATCACCATCAAGGCTTCTTCTGGTCTGAACGAAGATGAAATCCAGAAAATGGTACGCGACGCAGAAGCTAACGCCGAAGCTGACCGTAAGTTTGAAGAGCTGGTACAGACTCGCAACCAGGGCGACCATCTGCTGCACAGCACCCGTAAGCAGGTTGAAGAAGCAGGCGACAAACTGCCGGCTGACGACAAAACTGCTATCGAGTCTGCACTGACTGCACTGGAAACTGCTCTGAAAGGTGAAGACAAAGCCGCTATCGAAGCGAAAATGCAGGAGCTGGCACAGGTTTCCCAGAAACTGATGGAAATCGCCCAGCAGCAACATGCCCAGCAGCAACATGCCCAGCAGCAGACTGCCGGTGCTGATGCTTCTGCAAACAACGCGAAAGATGACGATGTTGTCGACGCTGAATTTGAAGAAGTCAAAGACAAAAAATAATCGCCCTATAAACGGGTAATTATACTGACACGGGCGAAGGGGAATTTCCTCTCCGCCCGTGCATTCATCTAGGGGCAATTTAAAAAAGATGGCTAAGCAAGATTATTACGAGATTTTAGGCGTTTCCAAAACAGCGGAAGAGCGTGAAATCAAAAAGGCCTACAAACGCCTGGCCATGAAATACCACCCGGACCGTAACCAGGGTGACAAAGAGGCCGAGGCGAAATTTAAAGAGATCAAGGAAGCTTATGAAGTTCTGACCGACTCGCAAAAACGTGCGGCATACGATCAGTATGGTCATGCTGCGTTTGAGCAAGGTGGTATGGGCAGCGGCGGTTTTGGCGGCGGCGCAGACTTCAGCGATATTTTTGGTGACGTTTTCGGCGATATTTTTGGCGGCGGACGTGGTCGTCAACGTGCGGCGCGCGGTGCTGATTTACGCTATAACATGGAGCTCACCCTCGAAGAAGCTGTACGTGGCGTGACCAAAGAGATCCGCATTCCGACTCTGGAAGAGTGTGACGTTTGCCACGGTAGCGGTGCAAAACCAGGTACACAGCCGCAGACCTGTCCGACCTGTCATGGTTCTGGTCAGGTGCAGATGCGTCAGGGTTTCTTTGCCGTGCAGCAGACCTGTCCACACTGTCAGGGTCGCGGTACGCTGATCAAAGATCCGTGCAACAAATGTCATGGTCATGGTCGTGTTGAGCGCAGCAAAACGCTGTCCGTTAAAATCCCGGCAGGGGTGGACACTGGAGACCGCATCCGTCTTGCGGGCGAAGGTGAAGCGGGCGAGCATGGCGCACCGGCAGGCGATCTGTACGTTCAGGTTCAGGTTAAACAGCACCCGATTTTCGAGCGTGAAGGCAACAACCTGTATTGCGAAGTCCCGATCAACTTCGCTATGGCGGCGCTGGGTGGCGAAATCGAAGTACCGACCCTTGATGGTCGCGTCAAACTGAAAGTGCCTGGCGAAACCCAGACTGGTAAGCTGTTCCGTATGCGCGGTAAAGGCGTCAAGTCTGTCCGCGGTGGCGCACAGGGTGATTTACTGTGCCGCGTTGTCGTCGAAACACCGGTAGGCCTGAACGAGAAGCAGAAACAGCTGCTGCAAGAGCTGCAAGAAAGCTTCGGTGGCCCAACCGGCGAGCACAACAGCCCGCGCTCAAAGAGCTTCTTTGATGGTGTGAAGAAGTTTTTTGACGACCTGACCCGCTAACCTCCCCAAAAGCCTGCCCGTGGGCAGGCCTGGGTAAAAATAGGGTGCGTTGAAGATATGCGAGCACCTGTAAAGTGGCGGGGATCACTCCCCGCCGTTGCTCTTACTCGGATTCGTAAGCCGTGAAAACAGCAACCTCCGTCTGGCCAGTTCGGATGTGAACCTCACAGAGGTCTTTTCTCGTTACCAGCGCCGCCACTACGGCGGTGATACAGATGACGATCAGGGCGACAATCATCGCCTTATGCTGCTTCATTGCTCTCTTCTCCTTGACCTTACGGTCAGTAAGAGGCACTCTACATGTGTTCAGCATATAGGGGGCCTCGGGTTGATGGTAAAATATCACTCGGGGCTTTTCTCTATCTGCCGTTCAGCTAATGCCTGAGACAGACAGCCTCAAGCACCCGCCGCTATTATATCGCTCTCTTTAACCCATTCTGTTTTATCGATTCTAATCCTGAAGACGCCTCGCATTTTTATGGCGTAATTTTTTAATGATTTAATTATTTAACTTTAATTTATCTCTTCATCGCAATTATTGACGACAAGCTGGATTATTTTTGAAATATTGGCCTAACAAACATCGCCGACTGACAACAAATTAATTATTACTTTTCCTAATTAATCTCTCAGAAATCCTCACCTTAAGCTATGATTATCTGGGCTTAGGGTCACTCGTGAGCGCTTACAGCCGTCAAAAACTCATCTCACCGCTGATGGCGCAAATTCTTCAATGGATCGTAAAAAACGAGTTATTCCTACACTATAATCTGATTTTAACGATGATTTGTGCGGGGTAAAATAGTAAAAACGATCTATTCACCTGAAAGAGAAATAAAAAGTGAAACATCTGCATCGATTCTTTAGCAGTGATGCCTCGGGAGGCATTATTCTTATCATTGCCGCTATCCTGGCGATGATTATGGCCAATAGCGGCGCAACCAGTGGATGGTATCACGACTTTCTGGAGACGCCGGTTCAGCTCCGGGTTGGTTCACTCGAAATCAACAAAAACATGCTGTTATGGATAAATGACGCGCTGATGGCGGTATTTTTCCTGTTAGTCGGTCTGGAAGTTAAACGTGAACTGATGCAAGGATCGCTAGCCAGCTTACGCCAGGCCGCATTTCCAGTTATCGCCGCTATTGGTGGGATGATTGTGCCGGCATTACTCTATCTGGCCTTTAACTATGCCGATCCGATTACCCGCGAAGGGTGGGCGATCCCGGCGGCTACTGACATTGCCTTTGCACTTGGTGTGCTGGCGCTGTTGGGAAGTCGTGTTCCGTTAGCGCTGAAGATCTTTTTGATGGCTCTGGCTATTATCGACGATCTTGGGGCCATCATTATCATCGCATTGTTCTACACTAATGACTTATCGATGGCCTCTCTTGGCGTCGCGGCTGTAGCAATTGCGGTACTCGCGGTATTGAATCTGTGTGGTGTACGCCGCACGGGCGTCTATATTCTGGTTGGCGTAGTGTTGTGGACTGCGGTGTTGAAATCGGGGGTTCACGCAACCCTGGCGGGGGTAATTGTCGGCTTCTTTATTCCTTTGAAAGAGAAGCATGGGCGTTCTCCAGCGAAGCGACTGGAGCATGTGTTACACCCGTGGGTGGCGTATCTGATTTTGCCGCTGTTTGCATTTGCTAATGCTGGCGTTTCACTGCAAGGTGTCACGCTGGATGGCTTGACCTCCATTCTGCCATTGGGGATCATCGCTGGCTTGCTGATTGGCAAACCGCTGGGGATTAGTCTGTTCTGCTGGTTGGCGCTGCGTTTGAAACTGGCGCATCTGCCTGAGGGAACGACTTATCAGCAAATTATGGCGGTGGGGATCCTGTGCGGTATCGGTTTTACTATGTCTATCTTTATTGCCAGCCTGGCCTTTGGTAGCGTAGATCCAGAACTGATTAACTGGGCGAAACTCGGTATCCTGGTCGGTTCTATCTCTTCGGCGGTAATTGGATACAGCTGGTTACGCGTTCGTTTGCGTCCATCAGTTTGACAGGACGGTTTACCGGGGAGCCATAAACGGCTCCCTTTTCATTGTTATCAGGGAGAGAAATGAGCATGTCTCATATCAATTACAACCACTTGTATTACTTCTGGCATGTCTATAAAGAAGGTTCCGTGGTTGGCGCAGCGGAGGCGCTTTATTTAACTCCACAAACCATTACCGGACAGATTCGAGCGCTGGAAGAGCGCCTGCAAGGCAAATTATTTAAACGCAAGGGACGTGGTCTCGAACCCAGCGAGCTGGGAGAACTGGTCTATCGCTATGCCGATAAAATGTTCACCTTAAGCCAGGAAATGCTGGATATTGTGAACTATCGCAAAGAATCCAATTTATTGTTTGACGTTGGTGTGGCTGATGCACTTTCCAAACGCCTGGTCAGTAGCGTACTTAACGCCGCAGTGGTAGAAGGCGAGCCCATTCATCTTCGCTGCTTCGAATCCACCCACGAAATGCTGCTGGAGCAATTAAGTCAGCATAAACTGGATATGATCATTTCTGACTGTCCGATAGACTCTACGCAGCAGGAAGGCCTGTTCTCCGTGAGAATTGGCGAATGTGGCGTGAGTTTCTGGTGTACAAATCCACCACCAGAAAAACCGTTCCCGGCTTGTCTGGAAGAACGGCGACTTTTGATTCCTGGGCGACGTTCAATGTTAGGGCGCAAATTGCTTAACTGGTTTAACTCCCAGGGATTAAACGTAGAAATCCTCGGCGAGTTTGATGATGCCGCGTTGATGAAAGCTTTTGGTGCGATGCACAATGCAATCTTCGTTGCCCCAACGCTTTATGCATATGACTTTTATGCCGATAAAACTGTCGTAGAAATTGGTCGCGTCGAGAATGTGATGGAAGAGTACCATGCTATTTTTGCTGAGCGGATGATTCAGCACCCGGCGGTACAGCGAATCTGCAATACGGATTATTCTGCGCTTTTTAGTCCAGCGGCGCGTTAATCGGCACCTCCCCCCAAAGTTAAGGTGGGGGAGATAGATTAGTTGTACATAACCACGATTTTGACTCGGCTCATTATTTGCCCGCTTGAGACATTATTTCCATATGTACGCGGGCGAATAAATAGAGGAATCTGATTACTTCCTTCATGGGGATGCTGAAAAGAGTAGTAATTGCTTTTACCATACTGGATTTCATTCGTACCATCATTGGAGAGTTAAAAGCCTACTTGACCCGCACCGTCCTCACTGTTTTCTAACTCATTTTTTAATATGCTGGTTCCTGACTCCTGTATCGTCACTGGTTCAAAGTAATATTCAACATCACTGGGTTCAAAAACTAATTCACCTTGCTCGCCCTGGATGCAGTCAAATCTTATATGATGAAACTGATAATTTTCATTATTGATACGAGACAGTACAAATCGTCCAGTGTCGATGGATTGATCTTCAAAACCACAGGTCATTAAATTTACCTGTAAAATAGTATTTAAATTATAATTAAAGCGGACGCTATTACAATTAGTATTATTCCCTGTACATGAACTCACTTCAATTTCGAACAACAAAGGAAAAGGAGTTCCAGGAAAAATGTCTGCGGTGTTAGAACTATCTGATACAGATGCGATAGAATATGGAATGGTGAAATTTATCGCAGATAGCATTTCTTCTAAATTATAAGATGACTTCCCTGGAAGCTCTATTTTTTTACCGTCAGATTCAAAGGGGAAATTAATAATATAATGACGACTTCCGACTTTAAACCTTAAAGCGTTCTGTGTTAAAAAATGAACTTTAATGGCGTTGGTTGTCTCTTGCAAGTCTGTACACTCAATGATATTTCCGGTGTTTTCAATTTTTCGGCGGTTAGATTACCTTTCATACTCAGTGGCTTGAGTATATATGTTCCACGTTGTTCACCGACATTGGTCAATGCACAGGGAGCACTTTGCACAATAAAAGAATATAGACTCAAGGTGATTAATAAAAGCCACTTCATAGTAAACTCCTTTTACTGGCATATATATGTTTTGTTTTCATCGATAACGTGTTGAAAAGTAATAGTACAGAATAAGTTCTGTTCATCATTGAGAGCAACTTTTATTCCAGTGGGAATTTCATCTACGCGAATAAAAAGGCGACTACCCTGGCCAACGACTCCAATATTATTTTCCTGGAGATCCAGTACGTCATAGCCAAAGGTTAATGGCGAACCATCGGGACGCAGTGCCTGTATATACCAGGGCTTACGTTGGTCAGTTGTAAACTGCACATAAGAAACTGCTCCACGGTAAGGTGCAATAATTTGACGATTGCCCTGCAATTCTGTTTCACTTTCACTGTTTGCTATATCAAGTACCAGATGGTTTTCACGATGAGGTATTATCAGGTCGTAAACAACCTGGCCTTTGCTGTTTGTTCGATTGTATTTTTGTCCATTAATATGTGCACCTTCTAACCCAGGCGCATCCAGAATTGCAAATGTATCGGATAACTGGTTAGTGATATTAATACCACCGGGCCAGACAACTAATCCACTACTAATACTTCCACCACTTTGCCAGGCGTTTTTAGAATGACTATAGCTGCCATCTATTATGGCGATGGGAGTTCTCCAGCTTAAATTCGTACCAAGCGAGGTATCATTATTTTGTTGTTGCTGATTAACATATATACCATAATTTAACTGATCATGTTCACCGGCTATGCCAGTAATTCCAGTATTGTTGGAGGAATAGCCATCTTTGGAAAATGAGGTCGAATTCGATAAGTTAATTTGGTGACGTGTTTTGGCAATATCATCCCCCCAGTAGAAAGGAATGGAGATAAACAGATTAAAACGCTCCTCTTCTTTATTATTTTCATCATAAGATTGGCTGGCAGAGAAAGTATAACTAATGTGTTGCCAGTTATTGGAGTAACTGAATTGGTAATCTTTAGCATTTCCACTTCGCCCCCAGTAATTCCGCCAAAGCGCACTTAATGATACATTTCCCAGATTATTGGATAAAGGTTGCATAATATTAGCAGAAAGGCTATTTTTTCTGCCAATATCATAAAAATCATCATAATCACTCTGATGATAGTGTTTATCATTTTCGTAAAGATGGTCGCTGAATGTCCTGTAATCCTGCGAAGCATAACGCCAGGCGGCCACGCTAAATCGAGTGGCTGTTTGTACTAGATATTTATTATAGGCGACCTGATAGCTCGTACCTTCGTGTCTGGTATCATTATTTAACTTACTACTCGATCGGGCAGCGTAAAAAGAGATGGCACCCAGCGGTGTATTCCAACCATTTCCCAGAGTTATAGCATTATAGTTATCGGATAAAATCGTACCCGATTATGTGATCAGGTTGTTATTATTTAGATTAATGTTTAAAATTTTTAATTTCTTGATGTGAAGTTGATGAAAGTTTAATATTCTTAATTATTCCCTTCTTTATAAGAAGAGCAAGGTGCCATTATTAGAGTGAGAGAGTAGGATATTTCAGAGTATGCTTCAGATTATTTTTTATTCCTCTGTAGTGAATTAATAATCATCACAGTTAATTTCATTCTAAAATTACCTCTTTCTTTGAGTGTTTTAATCCTGATGAACTATATTTTTTATAAGGAGCATGCACTCGTTGATGCTCTGAAGGTATTTTCTCATTTTTGATGATGTTTTGTCGTAATCGTGCATAAACTTATTAAGTTCTTTATACACATCATTATTTAGCTTTACATTGTCGCGAACTAAAGTTTGTACCAATGGTATCAAAATTTCGAAACGGGACGGTTTGTCATCAATACTTGCCAGGGTTTTGAATACTCCTGTGTATCTGTAACCTAAGTGCTTATTGACAAGTTGAGTGGTCCATCGGCCAGGCATAATATCTTCACAGCGCAAATTTTTTATCATGGTATTAGTGAACGATGTTCCAAATATGTTGCTTTTTTTAATGAAGAGGTTGTTTATTTCTCCATTTGAAAAGATGGTGTTTGATAAGTCGCTTTCAAAACATAATATATTGGATAATACACAACCAAAATAATACCCATATGAAAGGTCGCTCTTTTCTATTGTTATATTTGATAGCAACATTTTATGTATATTAATATTAAGGGCAGTCAAATACTGGATGTTTTGCTCGTTAAGTTCATGCATCTCCAGAGATTTATTATAGGGTAATAAAAGTATAAATTCCTTTACATTATTTCCGCAGTAAGAAAAGACAACATCAAATTTATTGGTGATTGTGTTTTCAGTTGAGCAGTAAGCTGATTTTTTTATTAATCGACTGGGTATGCTTTTAAATAAAGATAATTTTTTACATAGTTGTGAATATGCAATATTGCTAGTTTTAAAGTTCTGCCACATTATTCCCTGGTTATCATCTATCGATGAGGAGGGGATTTTATTGCATTGCTCATTGTATAGCTCAGGGAAAATATTTTTTTTAATAAGCTTTTTGATTTCCTGGTTAAGATGACTTTTTTTCTTGTCTATTGCACTGTATTTTGCGTTTTGTGACGTTTCCTGATGATCATAAAATGACTGGAGATTTCTGCAGGCCTCATAAAATATTTCAGGAGTATATAGCTGTGGGTATATTTCTTGGTTGAAGTTTGCCTTTAAAAAATTAACGAATTTTTCATGGCATTCTTGGTATATCTTAATCTCTTCAGAAAGACATTCGCTTGTTCTGTCATCAAAAACATCCAATCTAAGTAATGTGATACCTTTGTGTTTAAAAAAATAAAATTGAACTGTATGTTCTATGAGTTTACATCTATAAAAATATGCATCTCTCAGATGAGTATATTGAAAAAAATGATGAAGGACTGGAGATGGTTTAGGCAAGTTATGGCTTCTAAAAAAGTCATCAAACAAAATTAAGAACTCTATTTTATACTCGCAAAATACTTTTACTAACTCATTTTGTCTTGTTTTATTTATTATTACAT